>CANEWV010000035.1 GCA_947442905.1 Chitinophagaceae bacterium
ATCTAAATTAAAATCTTTATAAATAGAACTTGGACTTGTATATGCAAATCTTAAATAACCGTCTGCATCGATTGCAGGATTGGCCCCAGAATACAAAGCAAATGTTTGGAAACTACCCGTGCTTGACGTCCAACCTGTTCCACCACTAAATCCGCTTACTAATGATGGCTTTGTTGGTGTAGAATACCACTGATAAGCAGTAGCACCTGAAGATGCAACGGTTAATGCAGTTGCTGTTCCACCATATGCAATATTCTGTGCAGCACTAGATGGCTCTGTACTAAATGTTGACGAATTAATAACTTGAGATACTATATTACTTGTAATAGCAGAGCTACAAGCTCCAGTCACAACAACATAATAAAATTTAGTTCCAGCAACATTTGTTGGAATTTCATAGCTATTAGTAGTTGCATTTGTTATTGCAGTTGCACCTGATGTGCTATTTGCAGTGTTTGTATACCACTGATAAGTTATGCCTGATCCATAAGCAGTAACACTAATAGTATTAGAACTTGCATTTAAACATACCGCAGTTGGTGCAACAGGTTGAGTAGCAATTACAGCTCTAAATCCATCAATAAAGTTTGATGTTGCTCCAGTTTTTGCAAAATTTGTTAGCGTACCATTTAAACTAGCAGTTGTACTTGAATTTAAAACACTAGAAATCGAACTGTTTGATCCATTTGGTATACCCTGATTAAAAGTATAATAAGCTGTTAGTCCTGTTTCATTACCGTTTAATGTTGCGCTCATGTTGTCAGTAATTTCCTGAGCTGTTCTAGCGGTATTCCAAATACGAACTTCATCTAATCCGCCTTTAAAGTATTGCCCGAAATAAGTAGAATAGGCACCAAGCTTTAAGCTAGAGTAACTGTTTTTTACAGCAGAAAATCCTGTTGTTGTAGCCGAACCTTGAACCACGCCATCTAAATACAAATTTAGACTTCCTGTAGAGCCGTCAAATACCAGAGACACGTGTTGCCACTGGTTCAGCTTCACATTTTGAATTCCGGATTCCTTAACTGCATATAGAGTTCCATTTCCTATTTCTGCTCTAAATCCATTTGTACCAAATCTTAAAGAATAGGCTAAGTCTGCAGAGAGGCCATTTTGGGTGTCATCTACCTTACCAATAATCATTTGACCACGCGTAGCCCCTGATTCCGTAGGAAATACCCAAGCTTCGATTGTAAATGCCGAACTCAAATCCAAAGCATTGTTGTCAGGGATTTCTACAAAATCATTAGTACCGTCAAAGTTTAAACTATTATTATATCCTTTAGTAATTACATTAGAATAAAGTGTACCACACGCTGCCGTTGTTACAGCTGCTCTATAATATGTTGTTGATGTTAAAGATCCTGGACTTAAACTTGCAGCAGTAGCATTGGATATATTACTAAACGTAGCATTATCAGGTGATGATTGCCACTGAATAGTTGAACCAGAAGTATTTCCAGCCAAAGTGATCGCCGATGCAGCAGCAGATGAACACAACGTTTGATTACCTGTTGCAGTTCCTACAGTAAGTTGTTGTCCAATAGTAATACTTTTTGTGTCTGTGTATTCGCAACCATTATAGGTATATAAATAAGAAACTACTACTGAAGTTGCGGTCGTTGATGTTGTTCCTGTTAATACACCACTATTGCTAATTGCAAGTCCTGTTGTTGCAGGGATTGACCAAGTTCCACCACTTACCGAATGTGTCAATTGTAATGGCGAACCTAAGCATAATGAAGAACCACCTCCAATTACAGGCGCATTGGTGCTTGCAACAAAGTTTGAAGAAGTGCTTGTTCGATCAAATCCATTTAATGTACCGGTATAAGATCCGGATGCTAAATTAGATACCGTTGTAATTGAAGTATTATTACCCCCTGGGGTGCCTTGGTTAAAGTTATAATACAAAACTAGGTTAGATTCACTCCCAGTTAAAGAAATATCTTTTTGTGCTACAACCTGAGCTTGAGTTTTAGCAAAATTCCAAAGTCTCACTTCATCTATATCTCCATTAAAAAATCTACCAGCATTGCCACCATCAAAATCTCTACCAATAATTAATGGATCTGAATTTGCTAGAACAGTAGTTGGGGTTCCAGTTAAAGCAACCTCAACGCCATTTACATATAACTTTCTTGTTCCATTATTATTAACTGCAGCCACATGATACCAAGTATTTGCTGTTAATATGTTGTCTGCGGTAATCATTTCATCAAATGAAAGACCACGAGAATTTCCAGCATGAGATAAGCGTAAGTGGTATCCGTTTGCACTATTTGAGTGATACTTACTAATTATTCCTCCTAAAAAAGGAAAGGCTCTTGGATAAATCCATGCCTCCATTGTATAGTTAGTAGTTAAATCCAAAGCATTATTATCTGCAACTGTTACTTTATCATTAACGCCATCAAATGATAAGACTCCTATGAAAACGTTGTTTGTTCCAACAGAGCCCGAAACTGCAACGTTTCTTGTTGTTGCACCTGTAGAACTCAAAGCTATATTTCCAGATGGAGACCCTGTTGATGCAGCCGTCATTCTAACATAGACTGTTGAACTAACTGTTCCACTAGACTGAGCTAGGGTTAGTGTATTAGCCCACGTGTTGCCATCTGTTGAATATTCATATCCTGTTAAAGCAGCCACAGATATATTGGCTGTTAGATTGTAGCCACTAACTGATATATTTTGGACTGTTGATACAGTTCCAGGACATTTAGTGAATGGATTTAGGGAGCTGTTTATTGAAATAGATGGCTGGGGAGTCATTAAGTTTTGAGTGACCGAAAATTCACTGGTATAATTCGCTGCTGAGAGATAATCAACTTTATTATCACCGTCAAAGTCAACGCCCAATCCAACCCCAGCTGTATATCCATATGTTTTACTTAAAAAGTATCCAATTGATGAAAAACTAGATGTTGAAATAGGTAAAGTATTGATAATAATAAGGTAAACCGCATCCCAAGTAGTCCCGCCGATTATTTCTAAGTTTCCGTCACCATTAATATCAGAAACTGAATGTCCACTAGCTCCATCATCTGAAGGAGTTGTGACAGATGAAAAATTAGATGAAGAAATGATTCCACTAGAAAAATTATTTACAAAAATCTTACTTGTTAAATAAATATCTGGACTACTATTATTATTAAAGTCAGCCACAGTCAAGCTTCCTCCTCCCCCAGTTAATGTTAAATTGTTTGGAAAAGTAATGTTACCACTGTTTGATCCATTAACTAATATAGCTGTTGAAGATGAATTACTAACGACAATGTCTGATTTCATATCGTTGTTAAAATCCCCAACACCCAAACCAGTGCAACTCGTCAAACTCGGTAAGTTGAAAACCTGCTCTGAAGCTAAAGAAAACCCTGTTGTCGATGTATTTCTAAATACTGCAACAGAAGCGCTACGAATAATTACCAAATCTAGCTTTCCGTCTAAATCGAAATCGGCTGCGCGTACAGCATTTGTAGCACTACTAGAAATGTTTAATACATTGGAGAAGGAAATTGATCCAGCACCAGTTGAATTATTTATTAAAACAGAGGTCGCTGTACTCGATCCCGTAATTATATCTAATTTCCCATCACCATTGATATCCTCTACGATAATTGAACCAGGTCTACCAGAAACAGTGAAATCACTTCCAGAAGAAAAACTAGAAGAACTTATTGTTGAAGCACTAGTCATCAAATTCCTATGAACCTTTACAAGGTTAGTGCCTCCTTTAACTACATCTACCATTCCATCGTTGTCAAAGTCCCCAACGGCAATGTGCATATCTTTAAAACTAAAAAAGTAGCCAGGCGTAGAAGATATTCCAATATTATTTCCAAACTTATTATTGGAAATACTGTTCATACCAATTGAATTATTAATTACTCTAAAATATTCTCTAGATTTCACCGATAATCCTCCAACTAAAATTCCAATAGAGCAATAAACAGAACTTTTTGGAACAGTAACCGTCAAACTTGTTGTTGTAGCTGCTGTAACAGTTGCTTTTACACTTCCAAAATATACAATGTTATTTGCCGGGGTTGCATCAAAGTTTGTACCGGTGATTGTTACACTAGCACCCACTTCTGCACTTGCAGGGCTAAAACTTGTAATGGTAGGAACTTGAGCAAAAACCGAAACACTCAAAACAATAAAAGAAACAAAGAGTAAAAACTTCCTCATAGGGTATAGTTTAAATAAGAAAAATTTATAATTATTATATCGCTCTAAGGAGTAGAGCAAATGTTATTATATAAAAAATGTTTAATAAATCCGCGCGAAAGTAAGGCGACATGTTAACACCTGTTAGAATTTAATCGATATTTTAGTCCTATTTTAGAAAAATAGGACCATTTAATTGGAAATAAAAAAAAGGACAGGTATAGATTATGTTCTATTTTTGCAATACGAATTAACCATTCTTCCCCCATGCTACTGTATATCTCCCTGTTAACCATCATCTTATCGGGTCTATTGGTAACCTATAATTGGCGTATTAATAAAAACACTATCTATTTAGGGGCGTTTTTTTCTATTTTAGCTACCTACGGTCTAACCCATTATTTTACCATATATGCCAAGTCTCCATTTTGGTTAGCTGTCTTTTACAATAACTTTTCGCCATTTTGGTTTTTAACCGGGCCACTATTACTCTTTTATTATAGGGGTACTTTAACGGATAATAGTAAGTTAAGGAGAACTGATATCATTCATTTTATACCCTTTTTAGTACAATTAATAGGTATATTTCCTTATTTACTTACTCCTTTTAGCTATAAAGTAGGAATTGCTGCACAAATTTTAAATGACCTCAATTTAATTACCCAGTTTAAAGTCAACTGGATTACTACACCTATTGTAAATTTTTTAGGAAGGCCCCTATTGGTATTTTTGTATTTAGGTTACATAACCTATTTATTATGGTTACATCATCCTAAATCCAATAGAAGAAAAGTTCCTATTCAGCAATTTAAATTAACCTACAGGTGGCTTATATTATTAGAAGTAACAACGGCTATTCTAATTATCAATTTCTTTCTATTAAGCCTCAGTTTATCCAATCAAACTGTAACAGCCACCATGATTAATGCGCAGTTCACTCACTTTTTTAGTGGCATTGCCTATTTTTGTATGTCGTTTATGCTGTTATTGTTTCCACGTATATTATACGGTATGCCTATTTATGCAGTAGAACCCACTACAACAAACCAGCCAATTAAGGAAATAACCGAAATTGCTGTATCAGAGGATGATCCGTTTTTTGAATTGGTAGATAAAATAAACGCTTACTTAGTAAAGGATGAACCATACCTAAATCCAGACTTTACCATTAATGAGTTAGCTGCCTCATTAAAAGTGCCAGTTCACCACGTGTCTTATTGCTTAAATACCCTAATGAACATTAAGTTTACAACGCTGCGGACACAACTTCGCATTCAATACGCTGCCAAACTATTAGATGCAGGCCAAGCAGATGAACTTTCGATGGATGGAATAGGAAAAAAGGCTGGATTTTCTACGCGTTCCAACTTTTACAATGCCTTCAAAACAGAAACCGGCATGACTCCGTCAGAGTATCTAGAGCGTAAAAATTAATGCTATAAATAGGAAATAACCTATCCTGTTATTAACTTTTGAACCTCGTTTATTTGATCTTTAGCGATAAAATATTCGAAATAGCGTTTGTCTGTTTCGCTTCTAACGCTCAATATTAACTGAATATCTTGGCTACTGGCATATTTGAACTTTTCATTAATGCCATTAATAACATCACTTCTAACCTTTTTTTGCATCCCTACGTTTTTGTCTTTAATACCTAAAACGTAGTTGATTTCAGAAATAGTGGCAGTTGCTCCCACAAAAGATTTTTCAATAAATAGGTCAATGAGTGATAGTTCGGTTTGATTGAAGGAAACGTCCAGTTTTTTAGCGCCAACCGTAAATGTTTCGGTCGTTCTTTTCAGATCTTTTTTAGATGGAGCCTTAAAAAAGTAAACAATGGCTACTAAAAACACGAATAAGCTAAGTAAAAGAGGCCACATGTCAGCTATTTCAAGTGGTAGGCCCCACATGGCTTCAGGCTCTTTAACAAATTTTGATTCGTCAATAACAAGGGTGTCTATAGCTCCTGTTTTAGGGAAATAACTATATAAAATACCGTCTTTATAATATTGTACACTTGAATTATCGAGTCTATTAATGCTTTGTGCCAGTGTTCGATTGGTATTTATAGATACCGAATTGTTTAAAAAGTTAAACCAATAGACGTCTTCCCCATCCGAAATAAAATAGCCCGATTGGTTATATACTTTGGTTTTTGCATTTTTGATAATACTTAAATAATCAGGGCGCAATTTTCCTATTTGTAACCAATCCCAAGTTTTACAATCCAAATACATGACCCCGTCAACAATTTTACCAGCTGCACTTTGAAATCCTTTAAGACCAGAATTAACAACCTGTTGATAGGGTATATACAATGCATTTTTGGAATGATCAAACCAGCTGCTACCCGGAAAAATAGGATTATATACTTCAATATTGGTAGGAAACACGTCCCATTCACCATCTTTAAAATTAAAACCCCTAACCGTACCATTGGTTTTCCAAAAGCCATACCCGCCATGGTTATATACGGTTTCCCCACTAGAAAAATAAAAGGCGCCTAAATTATAATTGATATTCTCATTGTCGTCTATACGTTTAAAATAGAGCAAAGAGTCCGTGGCTGCAATCTGTTGGTAAATACGTCCAGCTCCAGAAATAGCAATAAAAAAGTTATTGGGCGTTTTTATAGCTACCTGCTCTCTAATACCTAATACTGGATGATTGAATTGAACAAACGATTGTGCAGGGCCACCACGCAATATGACTGGTGACTTTGAATTTGCTATAATTTTGCTTAAAAAATGACTGTTTTTTACTGTTATGACATCTGTTGTATCTAAAGGGACACCCAAAGAATCTGTCGCAACGTAGGTTACACCCTGACCGTATGCTAATAAAATTGAACAGGTATAAAATACAGCAAAGAATAGTGATTTTTTCATAATTGTTTGATTTTCAAATTTTTAATAGGACATGTAACCTATTTTTTATATTTGAATACCTTACAAATATAGGAAATTACCTATTAGCTAACCCGTTATTTCACCTAGTTTATTAACAGGGAAATTAGAGAACTGCATCTTCGTGCCAAGAATACCGTTAATATGTTTATACACACCGGGGGGATGTTGTATAGATATAGAGACGGTATTTTTGTTTAGTCCCTATTTTGACGGTTACGTCTAATAATGATGATGATGATGGCAATGATGCCAAAAATGATTGGAAATGTCATATCTCAAAGTTAAGGGTTATTGAAACATTATTCGCCATATAGTCCTTTTTCGCAGGCATAGGTAACCAGGCCCGCCATACTCTTAACACCCATTTTTTGCATCACCCTGGTGCGATGACCCTCCACCGTTCGCTGGCTCAAATAAAGTGTAGAAGCAATTTCTTTACTAATGTATCCCTTACAAATGAGGGTGATAATATCTTTTTCGCGCTCAGAAAACACCACCAAATGCGCTTTACTCCCCGACTGAAACTTGTCAATTAGGTCTTTAACCTGCTTATTACTTTCCGTACAAAAATAGGAGCGGTTGTTAAAAACAGATTCTATGGCCTGCTCAATGTCAGCTTTGTCGGCGTTTTTCATGAGGTAACCTAGGGCCCCTGCATCTAACATTTCCATGATATGGCTTTCTTGACCAAACACCGATAAGGCAATTACTTTGGCACCCGGATGCCTTTTACATAGTTCCTTGGTGGCCATCACCCCATCCATAACCGGCATCGAAATGTCAACTAAAAAAACATCGGGGGGATAGCGGGCGGCTACAGAAAGTAAATCCAGTCCGTTTTCGGCCTCCCCCACAAGTTCTATTCCGTCTATACTAGCCAAAAGCATTTTTAAGCCGCGTCTAAAAATGATGTGATCATCAGCAATTAGCACTTTAATTTTTTGGGTTAGCATAGAGTTAGGTTTTTGGTTATATAAAATTTAACATATGCAATATGACTGCAATAAATATTGAAATCATAGAGAAAAACACTGAATTATTACTGCATGAAACACGTACTATAACTTATCAACGATTGAAGGGAAGATGCGATCTAGGGATTATCTTGCGCTTATGCAACAGTATTTAGCGGGATTAAATGAGCCACAAAAAGAAGCGGTATTACACGTGAACGGACCCATCATGATTGTGGCAGGTGCGGGTAGTGGTAAAACAAAAGTTTTAACAACACGCATTGCGCACCTGATGTCGGTGGGTGTAGATGCCTTTAATATTTTAGCGCTCACATTTACCAATAAAGCTGCGGCAGAAATGAAGGAAAGAATTGAGCGCACGCTGGGTAATACCGACGCAAGAAATTTATACATTGGCACGTTTCATAGTGTGTTTGCGCGCATTCTGCGCGCCGAAGCGCACCGCTTAGGCTATCCCAATCATTTCACCATTTATGATACCGATGATAGCAGATCTGTTATTAAAACAGTAGTTAATGAATTAAACCTAGACGACAAACATTACAAAGCAAACATTGTAGGTAGTCGAATTTCAAGTGCAAAAAATGCACTCTTATCGCCTGCCGAATATGCAACAGATTATTATATTCAGCAAGAAGACATGCGCGCTAACAGGCCCGCCATTGCTCAAGTCTATGCAGCATACGCTAGCAGATGTTTTAAAAACGGAGCGATGGATTTTGATGATTTGTTACTCAAAATGCATGAGCTCTTAAAAAACTTTCCGGAGGTATTACACAAGTACCAACACAAGTTTAAATACATTCTTATTGATGAGTACCAAGATACCAATCCGGTGCAGTATCAAATTACAAAACTACTTGCCGCTGTCAATGAAAATATTTGTGTGGTAGGTGATGACGCACAAAGTATTTATAGTTTTAGAGGCGCCACCATCGAAAATATTTTACAATTTAAAAAAGACTACGACGATGTTAAAGTGGTAAAGCTGGAACAAAATTATAGAAGTAGTCAGAACATTATTCATGTTGCCAACGAGGTGATCAAAAACAACGAAGGGCAAATTCAAAAAAATCTTTGGACCGAAAATAAAGAAGGCGAAAAAATTTGTTTGGTGCGCACCATGACAGACAATGATGAAGGCCGTTTTGTGTCAGACACAATTCAAGAACAAAGATTACGCAATCATTTTAACAACAAAGATTTTGCCATCTTATACCGCACCAACGCGCAGAGCCGGTCGTTTGAGGAAAGCCTTAGAAGAATGGGTATTCCTTACCGTATTTATGGGGGCGTAAGTTTCTACCAACGCAAAGAAGTAAAAGATTTTATTGCCTATTTACGTGTGGTGGTAAATATGAAAGATGAGGAGGCACTTAAAAGAATTATCAATTATCCAGTAAGGGGTATTGGTAAAACAACCATGGAAAAATGTGCCATTGCTGCCAACGAACATAATATTACACTCTTTGAAGTCATTAGCAGAGCGGGCGAATTTGGGTTTAAAGCAGGTACACTTGAAGCGCTGCAAAACTTTGTAACCATGATCCGGTATTTTCAAAGTATGCTGCAGCAAAACAATGCATACGATGTGGCCGTTCAGGTTGGTA
>CANEWV010000036.1 GCA_947442905.1 Chitinophagaceae bacterium
GCGTGAAGCGCATCGTCTACGCGGTCTTTCTTTTCTTTCATTTCAACTTCTGTAGCAGCACCTACATATAATACTGCAACACCACCACTTAATTTCGCTAAACGCTCTTGTAATTTCTCACGGTCGTAGTCTGAAGTTGTATTTTCGATTTGTGCTTTAATTTGGTTTACACGAGCAGTGATATCTGCTTTTTTACCTTTACCACCAACAACAACAGTGTTGTCTTTGTCGATTGTAACAGAAGAAGCTTGACCTAAATAAGTAAGGTCTGCATTTTCTAATTTAAAGCCTTGCTCTTCACTGATAACAGTACCAGCAGTTAAGATGGCGATATCCGTTAACATTTCTTTACGGCGATCACCAAAACCTGGAGCTTTAACAGCAGCCACTTTAATAGTGCCACGTAATTTATTTACCACAAGTGTAGCTAGTGCTTCACCTTCTAAATCTTCAGCGATGATAACTAAAGGACGACCGCTTTGAGCTACTTTCTCCAAAATATGAAGAATGTCTTTCATTGCAGAAATCTTTTTGTCATAAATTAAGATGTATGGATTTTGAATTTCTGCTTCCATTTTTTCGCTGTTTGTAACGAAGTATGGAGAGATATATCCACGATCAAATTGCATACCTTCTACAACATCAACAGTTGTATCAGTACCTTTTGCTTCTTCAACAGTGATAACACCTTCTTTACCTACTTTAGACATAGCGGTAGCAATTAACTTACCTATTTCACTATCACTGTTTGCAGAGATCGTTGCAACTTGTTCAATTTTTTTAGAATCGTTACCAACCGCTTGAGATTGAGCTCTTAGGTTTTCGATAACTTTTGCTACTGCCTTATCAATACCACGCTTTAAATCCATTGGATTAGCACCAGCTGCTACGTTCTTTAAACCTTCAGAAATAATGGCTTGTGCTAAAACAGTTGCAGTAGTGGTACCATCACCTGCAATGTCTGCAGTTTTGCTAGCTACTTCTTTAACCATTTGAGCGCCCATGTTTTCTATAGCGTCTTCTAGTTCAATTTCTTTTGCTACAGATACACCATCTTTAGTTACTGAAGGTGCACCAAATTTTTTCTCAATAACCACGTTACGACCTTTTGGTCCTAGGGTTACTTTAACTGCGTTGGCTAAAGTGTCAACGCCTTTTTTCATTTTATTTCTTGCTTCGATATCGAAGAAAATTTGCTTTGCCATGTATATAACAATTTAATTTTACGAATGAATATTATACGATTGCGAGTAAATCACTTTCACGCATGATAAGTAGGTCTTGACCTTCGATTTGGATTTCTGTACCAGCATATTTGCCATAGAGTACATTGTCACCAACTTTAACAGTCATTGGTTCGTCTTTTTTACCAGTTCCAACAGCAACTACTACGCCACGTTGTGGTTTTTCTTTAGCTGTGTCAGGGATAATGATTCCGCCAGCAGTTTTTTCTTCTGCAGCAGCTGCCTTTACAATTACTCTGTCGTGTAAGGGCGTTACGCTTAATTTCTTAGCCATACCGTATTTGTTTTTTAATGTTTGTGTTAAAAAATCTGTTCCTAAACGTAAATCGTTAACCAGAACAGTACCTATTCATCTATTATTATGCCAACTAGTTTGCTAGGTCAAAATTTCAGGGTTTACCCTAGTAACCTACCAAAATTGGCGAAAGCCTGTCAGAACGGGCGGCAAAGATGCAGTAAGTTTTGGTTTAGAAGTGTCAATTTTTCATTTTTAAGTGGTTTTTGGGCAATTTCTTTCTACATTTGCGCACCCAAATAAGTTCTTACCAGATGATAAGTAGAAGAAATATTCGTGTGAAAGTGATGCAATTGCTATATATCATAGAAACTGCCGAAGCTGGAGCCAATTTGCCCAATCCGGCACAAGTGCTTAAAAAACAGCTTGATCTGAGTAATGAGCTATTCGTTTACCTCCTTTATTACATTACAGAAGTTGCCCGTTACGCCGAAACCAGTGCTTTTAACCGTGCGGCCCGAAACCTTCCTTCCAACGAAGATTTAAACGTAAATACCAAAATTGCCGGAAATTCATTGTTGTGGGAAATCATTGAAAGTGAAACTTTTAAAGAGGCGCTAGAGGTATTTAAGCCCCATCATACCATTTCAAAAGACCTACTTAAAAAAACATTTGATGCCCTAACGGAGTCCGATATTTATCAGTTGTACACGGCAAGTGATGCTAGAGACAAGGGCAAGGAAAAAGAGATTGTCAAATTTATTTTTACCAACCTTATGCTTCCTAATGAGGCATTTATAGAGCATATTGAAGAAGTGTTTCATAACTGGGACGATGATGCGGATATGATGGAACAGCTAGTATTAAACTACATTCAAAAACCGGCTGGGGTTAACTTATTAGAAATGGTTGGTACCGAAAAATGGCAGTTTGCACAAAGTTTATTGGAAACAACCATCGACAAAAAAGAAGTAACCGCCGATTTAATTAAGCCTAAATTAAAAAATTGGGATGCTGAGCGTATCGCCCTACTGGATATGATTTTGATGCGAATGGGGATTTGTGAATTGTTGTTTTTTGAAACCATTCCAACCAAAGTAACCATAAATGAGTATATTGATTTAGCAAAGGATTACAGCACAGCGCAAAGTGGTCAATTTGTAAATGGTATTTTAGATAATATTCATAAAGAATTAACCGAGTCTGGTAAGATTCAAAAGGTTAATTTTAATGCTTCAAATAACAAAAAAAAATAGCGATGAACAGTTTAAGTTTAGTAATGTTAGCAGGTAATCCACAACAAGGTGGTGGAGGTGGTATGGTACAATTAGTAATGATGGGTGCCATTATTTTAGTTTTCTGGTTATTTATGATTCGCCCCCAAGCTAAAAAAGCAAAAGACCAAAAGAAATTTATTGATAACATGCAAAAAGGTGATCGTATTGTTACTATCGCTGGTATTCATGGTTCTATCAATAAAATCAATGAAGACGGAACACTTCAATTAGAAGTCAACCCTGGTAGCTACCTTAAAATTGAAAAGTCTTCTATTAGTATGGAATGGACTTTAGCGATTGCTAAAGCAGCAAATGCTTAAAATTGGTTTAACAGGAGGCATTGGTGCCGGTAAATCTACGGTAGCAGGTATCTTTAAAGTACTTGGTGTACCTGTGTTTGATGCCGATGCCACTGCAAAAAATATATTAAATACGGATCTCGTTTTGCGCGAACAAGTGATTGCTGCATTTGGATCTGAAACTTACAAGAACGGGTTGCTAGACAAAAAATATCTAGCAACCCTTGTTTTTAATAGCCCAGACCAACTCGCAAAACTAAATGCGCTGGTGCATCCGGCCACCATTGCTGCTATGGAAAAATGGGCTTCCGGTTTTACGGACAGGCCCTATATTATTAAAGAAGCTGCTTTACTTTTTGAAGCTGGAACAAATGAAGGGCTCGATTATATTATTGGTGTATCGGCGCCTCAAGAACTGCGCATAGCAAGGGTTATGCAAAGAGATCAGGTATCGCGCGAAGAAGTTATAAGCCGCATGCAGCATCAATTAGATGACACCGAAAAAATGAACCGCTGTAATTTTGTTATTGATAACAATGAAGCGACATTAGTTATTCCACAAGTACTTTCTCTGCACGAGCAATTTATTTCTTAATTACTTCTTCAATTACTTTTCCAACCGCACCATTTGGCATTTGTACTTTTAAAAGTGCAGCAAGTGTTACGGCAATATCCGTCATGTAGGTTTCTTTGTGCGAGCTTCCTTTGTTGATACCATAACCATACCATAACAACGGAATATGCGCGTCGTACGGATACCACAATCCATGTGTAGTGCCGGTGTTGCCACCATCTATATAGCCAGGTTTAAATATGATTTGAACATCGCCACTTCTGCGTGGATAAAAACCATTGGCAAGCATTTCACGAAGCGTTTTGTTGATTGGCGTTGTCATGATTTCTGATGTAGGAAATGCATTAGCAACTGCTTCATTTTTTTTCATGTAATCGGCAATCCATTTTTTAATGGGCGCGTCATCAATTTTTGCAGAATCTAATTTGTTGTGGTTTATATGCACTTGGTAATTATACATACTAACTACTAAATTTTCGATACCATATTTTGCTTTTAATTGTGCATTCATTTCCTTTTGAATACCTGCATCATTAACTGCACCTCCAGGTAATTTATTTTCAGTCATAAATCCTGGAACATGCGCTACGGCGTGGTCTGCAGTTAAAAATACCGTGTACTGCCCGTTGCCAACTTGTGCATCTAGAAAAGCAAAAAACTTACCTAATTCTTCGTCAAGTCTCACATAATCGTCTACATTTTCCCATGAGTTAGGTCCAAAAGAATGTCCAATATAATCTGGAGAAGAATAACTGATGGCAAGCATATCTGTATTACCTGATTGACCTAATTTTTCGGCAATAACAGCTGCTTTAGCCATCTCTGTAGTGAGTGTGTTACCATGTGGCGTAGAAGAAATTTTTCCGTAATCTTTTCCAATATATTTTGATAAATCATAAGGGAATCCTAACGCATCTTTACCAAATGGTTTGCCTTCATATTCTTTTTGATCTGCTGTTGCATAATCAGCGTAAGTAGCAGCTGGTAACAAGGTATTCCAACCAAGTTTGTATAGTGAGTCAACAATTTTTCTATTGTTAAATTCTGTTACCCAAGTAGGTAATTCATTGGTGTAATAGGTACTTGTAATAAAATTTCCAGAAGTGCCTTCATACCAATAAGCACCCGTTGCGCTATGTCCTGCGGGTAAAATAGCACCTCTATCTTTAATGGCAATACCTACCACTTTACTTTTAAAATTAGTAGCAAGTCTTAACTCATCACCAATAGTAGTGGTAAGCATATTGCGCGGACTCATTTGACCATCCGCATCTGTTTTACTACCAACTCCTTTTACGGTTTTGTCTTCACTGCAATACACATTACGCATGAGTTGATTGTCCCACCAGGCGTTACCTGTAATGCCATGAATGGCCGGAACAGAACCTGTGTAAGCACAGGTATGACCACAAGCTGTTACCGTTGGGGTGTAGGGTATAAAGTTATTTTCGCATGAATAGCCCTGGCTTAACAACCTGGTTAAACCACCATTTGCTTTGAAAAGTGGCCTGTAACGCACTAAATAATCCCATCGCATTTGATCTACTACAATACCTACAACCAGTTTAGGCCTAGCTGTGGCTGTCGCTAAACCAGCTTTTTGTACTGCTGGTGTTGTTGTTTTTTGAGCGCTAACAGCTGTGCTAGCAGATACCAAAAACAGGCCTAAAAGGCTTACAATCAAGTGCTTTCTCATAAGAAGTTGTGGATTAAAATGCGTTTTTAACATATTTCAGCGTCTAAGGTACACAATGGTGCATAAATCCAACGCTTATGGCGTGCATAAATAGATTAATTTTGCATCAATTTTTATTGATTACCAAAGAAATAATGAAAACATATGGCAGACATCTTTGAGAGACTCCTTAAGAATGCTGGACCGCTGGGTCAGCACAGAGAAAGAGCACATGGCTATTTTTCCTTCCCTAAGTTAGAAGGTGAAATAGGAAGTAGAATGAAATTTAGAGGAAAAGACATGGTTGTCTGGAGCCTCAATAACTATTTAGGTTTAGCCAACCATCCCGAAGTTAGAAAAGCAGATGCCGATGCTGCAGCAGCATATGGGTTAGCTTCTCCGATGGGAGCACGTATGATGAGCGGAAACTCCGATCAGCACGAACAACTAGAAAGTGAACTAGCCGCATTTGTTTCTAAAGAAGATTCCATTTTAATGAACTTTGGTTACCAAGGTATCATGAGTACCATTGATGCTATTTGTGGCAGACATGATATTATTGTTTACGATGCTGAAAGTCATGCATGTATTATTGATGGCCTTCGTTTACATACAGGTCACCGTTATGTTTTCAAGCACAACGACCTAGAAGATTTTGAAAAACAAATGCAACGTGCAACGGCGCTTATTGAAAAACAAAGCGCAGGTGGTATTTTAGTAATTACAGAAGGTGTGTTTGGTATGGCAGGCGACCAAGGAAAATTAAAAGAAATAGCAGCATTAAAAAATAAATATTCTTTTAGACTTGTTGTTGATGATGCGCATGGTTTTGGAACACTTGGTCAAACAGGTGCAGGTGCAGGTGAGGCGCAAGGTTGTCAGGACGCTATTGATTTATACTTTTCTACGTTTGCAAAATCAATGGCTTCTATTGGTGCATTTTTGGCCGGTGATAAAGCAATCATCGATTTTATTCGTTACAATATTCGTTCGCAAATATTTGCTAAGAGTTTACCAATGCCACTTGTGATTGGTAATTTAAAACGACTTGAAATGTTACGCACCATGCCAGAGCTTAAAGAAAAGTTATGGAGTAATGCATTAAAATTACAAGCAGGCTTAAAAGAGCGTGGTTTTGATATTGGTAAAACCGATACGCCTGTAACACCAGTTTATATGATTGGTGGCGTAGAAGAAGCTACAGCGATGGTAATGGACCTCAGAGAGAATTATAAAATATTCTGTTCTATTGTTATTTATCCTGTAATTCCAAAAGGGCATATAATTTACCGCTTAATTCCAACAGCAGCGCACACAGATGCTGATATACAGGAAACATTAATTGCATTTACTGAAACAAAAGCCAAGCTAGATGCAGGCGCTTACAAGGTAGAAGCGATTCCTGATATGGCAGAGAAAAAATAATGGAAGTCATGTAAAAAGGCCCGCCATTTGGATATAGTCCAATTTGGCGGGCCTTTTTTATTTATTTTATTGCGATTTTTTACGCAACAACAATTATAAACTTTTGATCAATTCATTTGCAAACGTTACATAGTCTGCGTTTTTGCCAGTTGCCATGTCAATACATTTTTGAGCACTCGCTTTTGCACTTACTTTATCGCCTAATGCTTTTTCAATTCTAGCTTTTAATAAAACCATCCAGTAAGCATCTTTGCTAGCTTCAACTGCTTTGGTAATATTTACAAGTGCATTGTTATTGTCTTTGTCAAAATCATAATAGAAGCTTGCAGCATTATAATACGTATTCGCTTGAACTGTTTCTGCAGTTAATGCTTTTTCTATTTGTGCACGAACACGGTCTTTGATGTTGGTGCTAATAGGTACAGCAACTTGAACGCTTCCCCATGTCATATGTAGTTCACAGGTTTCTGCAGCGATATTTGCAAACTGCATGGTAAATGATTCTGCAAAGTTTGAAGATTTTAAGGCTTTTACTTTTACGCGCACAACATCTTCTGCTTCTTTATAACCGTCAGATCCCCAATTATTTAATCCTTTATTAAAAATTACGTCCCACATTTCTTTACCAGGAATTGCATAAATAACATAAGTGCCAGCTTCCAACTCGGTACCACCAATGGTAACCTTGTCTGTAAACTTAATTTTAGTAGCTGCGTTTGCACCAAGGCGCCAAATGCTACCAAGAGGTGCTAATTCACTATTTTCTTTTAAAACGGTACGTCCTTTAATGTTAGGACGAGAGTAGGTAAGTTCGATAGCACCCATACCAAAATCTTGGTTAATTTTTTGTGTGGTACTTGGCGCAGGCATTTTAATTTGTGCGCTTGCAAAAGTTGTAACAAAAGCTGCTACGATGAAGAGTATTTTTTTCATAGGTAAATTTTTAAAAACTTGTTTTGAAAGGCAAACCTAATACTATTTTTTAAATGCAGGATGAAACTGTTGTAAAGTATCTCTTAAAAAGTCGCGGTTGAGGTGGGTGTAAATTTCGGTGGTGGTTATGCTCTCGTGGCCTAGCATTTCTTGAACAGCCCTTAAATCGGCACCGCCTTCCACCAAATGGGTGGCAAAACTATGCCTAAAGGTATGCGGCGAAATCACTTTTGTGATGCCAGCTGCAGTAGCCTGGCTTTTTATGATGTAAAATATCATCACCCGGCTAAGTGCATTACCCCGTCTATTTAAAAACAACATATCCTGGTTTTTTTCCGAAACGCTTTGGTGTGATCTAACCGTGTCTTTGTATATTTTAATACATTTAATGGCGTCGGTTCCAATGGGCACTAGTCTTTCTTTATCGCCTTTACCAATCACCCTAATAAAACCAATGTCTAGGTAGAGGCAGGAAATTTTGAGCCCGACCAGTTCACTTACGCGTAGTCCGCAACTATACATGGTTTCCAAAATGGCCTTATTTCTGGTTCCTTCTGGGCTAGATAAATCTATAGCACCAATAAGGAGTTCTATTTCTTCAAAGCTAAGGGTATCTGGTAATTTGCGTCTTGTTTTTGGCGCTTCTAGTAGGGTAGACGGGTCAATGGTAATTAGCTGTTCTGTTAATAGGTATTTATAAAAACTTCTGATACCAGAAATCATACGCGCCTGTGTGGTAGCCCCCATGCCTAGTTCACCAATCCATTTTACAAAAGCCTGTAAGTCTTTGAGGGTAAGGGCTGCAGGATTTTTTTCTTGATTAACAGATAGTAGGTATTGTGTAAGTTTAGTAACATCATGTAGGTAGGCTTCCACCGAATGGTCACTTAAAGATTTCTCCAATCTTAAGTAGGCTTTGTATCCTTTTTTATACGCTTCCCACATGGGTATTTAATTTAGGCGTCGTCTTTACCAGTTAATTTGGAAATGAAGGTAAGCTAACCGATATTGCGTCACCAAATTTATTCAAAGTAAAGTCAAGAAATGCAGGTGAATCTTAAGTCGTTTAAACAGAAGGCAAAAAAACACGAAAAATCATTTAAAAGTTTCTTATCAAAAATTGGTCGTAAGCCCCCTAAAGATTTAGATAAAAATGCAGTTGTGATCGATGCTGAAGTTTGGAAAGAAGTAGACTGTTTAAGCTGTGCCAACTGTTGTAAAAGTATGAGTCCTACATTTACAGCAACCGATATCAAAAGAATTGCTGGTCATTTTAATATATCTCCCAAAGAGTTTAAAGCTACTTGGTTGGAGTATGATGCTAAAGACAATGATTGGGTGAATGTTTCTCAACCTTGTCAGTTTTTAAATTTGAGCACCAATATGTGTGCTATTTATGAGGTGAGACCCGCCGATTGTGCAGGTTTTCCACACCTTAAAAAGAAAAAGTTTGTAGAATACCTGCACGTGCACAAGCAAAATATTTCATACTGCCCGGCCACCTTTAAGATGGTTGAAAAAATGATGGAGCGCTATTAGTAGCGCATTAGAAGTAAACATCCTCCATAAAATAAAGTACCGGTTCATTTCCAGGTTCTATCATTACGGAAATCACATCAAACTGAATATTTTTGTAGTTTGGGTGTAGGTAGTGGTAGTGACAAGCCGCATTTTTCAAGTGCCTCATTTTTATTCTAGAAATATGCTCCTCCGGGTAGCCAAAAAGCAGGCTGGTTCTTGTTTTTACTTCCACAAAATGAAGTGTATTGCCAATTGCTGCAATAATGTCTAATTCCCAGTGATGATGCCTCCAATTGAGGTCAAGTAGGGTATATCCCATGTTTTGAAGGTAGGTGGCAGCTAACGCTTCCCCTAGTTTTCCTGTTTGTAGATTATTGTTGTTCATATAACAAAAAAGGGTATTTGGCGTTAGTATAAAAAGGCGCTATGGCATTTGATTACTGTGTACATAAATTAACA
>CANEWV010000037.1 GCA_947442905.1 Chitinophagaceae bacterium
AGAGTGGTGTTACTTGCAAAAGGCGATAGTGTGATTACCAACGATTTCGGCAATGAAGGCACGGGCGGACATAGTCATTTGGTGTATCCATGGAAAACCGAAACAACGTATAAGTTTTTAGTAACTGCATTAACAGACTCGGCTTCTCAAACCACTATTTATACGGGTTATTTTTATATTCCTGAAAAACAAAAATGGAAATTGATAGCGAGTTTTTCGGCGCCAAAAGATGGAAAAAATTTGCGTGGCTTATATTCATTTAGTGAAAACTTTGTAGGCGTTAATGGGCAGCTAGAAAGAAAAGCTTTGTTTGGAAATCAGTGGATTCAAAACGGCGCCAATGGCCAGTGGCAGGAGCTTACAGAAGCTCGTTTCACTTATGATGTTACCGGTAAAATGGGCGATAGAATTGATTATGGCGCAGGTGTTACCCCTGCTGGTGCCTTTGAACTTTGGCATGGTGGTTTTAAAAATGCTACTTCAAATTATGGTCAAATTTTTAATAGACCAGCCGGGAAAAATAAACCAGTGATTGATTTTACAAAAGATGCAGATTCCTTACGTCAGGCTCAGCATGATATTGCACAAATCAATGCAGCTATTACTGCGCGCGCAATTGATACTACAGGAACTGTAGGTGGTGTTTATTATCAAATTATAAAAGAAGGTACTAGTGATTATGTGCGCGTATCCGATACGGTAACCGTGCATTATAAAGGAACGCTCTTAAAAGACGGTTCTATTTTTGATCAAACAAAAGATAAACCCGCTCGTTTTCCTTTGCAGCGTCTTATAAAAGGCTGGCAAATAGGGGTGCCTAAATGCAGGGTAGGGGGTACTATCAAAATTATTATTCCTTCAGGTATTGCTTACGGAATGCGGTCAAGAAGTAAAGCCATACCAGCTAATAGTGTGTTGGTATTTGAGATTGAGGTAGTTAAGGCAGAGCCTGCCAAAAGCTAGTTTTGTGGAAGATTTTAGGTTATTTGAAGGCTAAATTTCAATTTTATTTGCTTAATGCCCACCAAGGCGCTATTTTTGCACTCTAATGAAACAATTTACACATAACCACCATCATCATTACTTACCAAACGGGTAGGCTGTAGGTGTTTGTGTCATTATAAAACATTGAAGAGGCTTACCATTTGGTAGGCCTCTTTTATTTTAATCTATGAATATGAAATTAAGGTTAGCGATTCAAAAAAGTGGAAGGTTACACGACGATTCTATCAAACTCTTGAAAGAGTGTGGGATTGATATTAGTAATGGCCTGAACAAGTTAAAGGCAGAAGCTTCTAATTTCCCCATCGAAGTTTATTTTTTGCGTGATGATGATATTCCTCAATACGTAGAAGATGGCGTTGCGGATATTGGTATTGTTGGAGAAAATGTAGTGTATGAAAAAAACAAGCCATTAACGGTGCTTAACAAATTGGGTTTTGGAAAGTGCAGGTTAAGTGTTGCAGTGCGTAAATCTGAAAACTATACCGGTATTTCTTTTTTAGAAGGTAAAAAAGTAGCGACTAGTTACCCTGTTATTTTAACCAAGTATTTAAAAGATAAAGGTGTTAACGCAGAAGTGCATGAGATTAGCGGTAGCGTAGAAATTGCGCCAAGCATTGGACTTGCGGATGCTATTTGTGATTTGGTAAGCAGTGGTTCTACTTTATTTTCGAACGGACTACAAGAAGCAGAAACTATTTTATCATCAGAAGCGGTACTTGTGGCTACCAATAGTTTAGATGCACAAAAACAGCAAATTATAGACCGCTTGCTTTTTAGAATTGAATCTGTAAAAAAAGCGCGCAATACCAAATACATTTTATTAAATGCGCCAAACGATAAGTTATCTGACATTATCGCGCTTCTCCCTGGCATGAAAAGCCCCACCGTACTGCCCTTGGCGGAACCTGGTTGGAGTAGTGTACATAGTGTACTTAATGAAAATGATTTCTGGGAAATTATTGAGCAGTTAAAAGCTGCTGGTGCGCAAGGAATTTTAGTGGTACCTATCGAAAAAATGGTGATATAAATTTATTGTATGAAAATAATTGAAAACCCTTTAGATGCTTCACTTCCGGAATTACTCCAAAGACCAGCCATGGATCATGCGGCATTATATGCAGTGGTGCAGGGTGTTTTGGATGGGGTAAAAAAAGAAGGTGATAAAGCGGTGGCTGCTTATACCCAAAAATTTGATGGGGTAACTATGGATACTGCCTTGGTTACCGAAGCAGGAATTAATGAAGCAGCATTAGCGCTGTCACCTGCATTAAAAGAAGCCATACAACTAGCTGCAAAAAATATCAGGTGTTTTCATGAAGCGCAGGTTTCAGAAACTATAAAAATAGAAACCATGCCTGGCGTAAGCTGCTGGCGTAAAAGTGTAGGGATTGATAAAGTGGGGCTTTATATACCAGGTGGATCGGCACCTTTATTTAGTACGGTTTTAATGCTTGGGATACCGGCTGTTATAGCCGGTTGCAAAGAAATTATTTTGTGTACACCCCCTGCGGCAAACGGTAAAGTACATCCAGCTATTTTATATGCAGCAAGGGTGGTTGGTATTACTCGAATATTTAAAATAGGTGGAGTGCAGGCTATTGCAGCCATGGCATACGGCACCGAAACAGTACCGCAGGTGTATAAAATTTTTGGTCCGGGTAATCAGTATGTAACGGCTGCAAAACAACTAGTGCAACAATCGGGTGTGGCTATTGATATGCCTGCTGGCCCCAGCGAGGTTTGTGTGTTAGCCGATGAAACCTGCAATCCTGCATTTGTGGCTTCCGATTTATTATCACAAGCAGAA
The DNA here is from genome assembly GCA_947442905.1 of Chitinophagaceae bacterium. The sequence continues at coordinate 2,813 of CANEWV010000037.1, forward strand.
CATGGCCCTGATAGTCAGGTATTACTTGTAAGTACGAGTAAAAAAGTAGTGGCGGAAGTAGAAGTAGCTTTAGCTGCGCAATTAGCGCTGCTGCCGCGAAAAGATATTGCACAAAAAGCACTAGATAACAGTACCGCAATTGTAGTGGACGATATGGAGCGTGCTATATTTATAGTGAATAGTTATGCGGCAGAGCATTTGATACTCGCATGTAAAAATGATGAAGTGGTTTCAGAAAAAATCACCAATGCGGGATCTGTATTTTTAGGAAATTACAGTCCAGAATCGGTAGGGGATTATGCGAGTGGCACCAATCATACACTACCTACAAGTGGTTATGCAAGAGCGTATAGTGGTGTGAGTGTAGATAGCTTTGTAAAAAAGATGACCTTTCAAAAATTAACGCCCGCAGGACTACAGGCCATTGGAGCGGCCGTAGAAACGATGGCAGCAGCAGAAGGGTTAGACGCACATAAAAATGCTATCACCATTCGCCTCCAATCATTATAAAAACTAGAAAGTATAAATACACTAACATGTTTGACGTACAAAAATTAGTTAGAGACAATATTAAAAACCTGGCACCGTATTCATCGGCAAGGGATGAATTTAGTGGAGCTGCTAAAGTGTTTTTAGACGCCAATGAAAATAGTTTTGGCTCACCACTAACAAAGTGGTACAACCGCTATCCAGACCCGCATCAAGTGGCTATTAAAAAGGCTTTGTCTACTATAAAATCAGTTTCGGCGGAGCAAATATTTATTGGTAATGGTAGTGATGAGTGTATCGATTTACTTTTCAGAAGTTTTTGTGAGCCAGGTAAGGATAATATTATTATTTGTCCGCCAACATATGGGATGTATGAAGTGTCGGCGAATATTAATAATGTGCAAATTAAAAAAGCACCCTTACTTCCTGATTTTCAGTTGGATCTTATTCATCTCGAAAATTTAATTGACCCCAACACAAAAATTATTTGGATTTGCTCGCCTAATAATCCTACCGGTAATTCTATTGATCGTGCATCCATAGAAATGGTGCTCAATAATTTTAATGGGATAGTGGTAATAGACGAAGCCTATATTAATTTTTCGAAACAAAAATCTTTTATTCAGGAATTAGCAGATTATCCAAACCTCGTGGTGTTGCAAACCTTAAGTAAAGCATGGGGACTTGCTGGTTTAAGGCTGGGTATGGCATTTGCTTCTGTAGAGATTATTTCTATTTTAGATAAAGTAAAACCTCCGTACAATATCAATACCGCTACCCAAGAACTGGTGCTTAAAGCATTAGAAGAAGTTGGGCAGGTAAACGATATGATAAAAATTATTGTAGACATGCGGGAAGCGCTAGCCGGTGTGTTTAGACAAATGCCAACCGTAGAAAAAGTATATCCTTCCGACGCTAATTTTTTACTCGTTAAAATAGCAGAAGCTAGGGCCGTGTATGACTTTTTGTTAACACAGCAAATAGTGGTAAGAGACCGCAGTAACGTGGAACTTTGCGAAAACTGCCTACGTATTACCATTGGTACCGAAAAAGAAAACACTTTGTTAGTAGACGCCATGCAGGCCTGGTATAACAAGTAAACAAAATGCCCTTTACGTTTAAATAATAATTATATTAGGGTTCTATTTATACAACAATTAATACACTATGAAAAAAGTTACTCAAATTTCGGTTTTCTCAAGCTTGTTTATTTTGATGCTACTTGCAGCAACTAGCAGTTCTGCGCAAAATATTAAGCCCGACACAGACAATGCAGGTTTAACATTACCTAAAGGATTTGCAGCATTAAAAGTAGCAGACAATGTTGGACGCACAAGACATATTGTAGTAAATAAGCAAGGTGCTATTTATGCAAAACTTGAAAGACTTGATAATGGAAAAGGAATTGTTGTTTTAAAAGATACGGATGGTGATGGCAGAACTGAAACAAAAACAACATTTGCTAATTATATTGGAACGGGTATCGCTATCAAAGGGAATTATTTATATGCTAGTTCAAATAAAGAAGTGTTTAAGTATGCACTTAATGAGAACGGTGATATTGTGGATGAAAATGCAGCAGCAACACTTGTAATCGGACTTGTTGATAAAGGTCAGCACAATTCAAAATCTATTACATTAGACAATGCGGGCAATATTTATGTAAATGTGGGTGCGCCATCCAATTCATGTCAAGAAAAAGACCGTACCAAAGGTTCTATGGGCATGATGCCTTGTCCAATTTTAGATTCGGCAGGTGGTATCTGGCAGTTTAAAACTGATCAGTTAAATCAAACCTATGCAACCGGTGTTAGATACGCAACAGGCCTTAGAAATGTTGTAGGACTTGATTGGAACAACCAACTCAATCAGTTATTTGTTACGCAGCATGGTAGAGATATGCTCAACAATTTATTTCCTGATTTATATGATACTACTGTAAGTGCCGAGCTTCCTTCAGAAACGATGTATGCGATTAATAAAGGCGATAACGCAGGTTGGCCTTATGTTTATTACGATCATGTAAAAGGTAAAAAAATGATGGCGCCAGAATATGGTGGCGATGGTAAAAAAACAGTAGACGATAAATATATTAATCCGGCTATGGCGTTTCCTGCGCATATGGCGCCAAATGGTTTATTGTTTTATACCGGCAATCAATTCCCTGCTCGTTACAAGAATGGTGCATTTATTGCGTTTCATGGCTCATGGAATAGATCTCCACTTCCACAAGAAGGTTATTATGTTGTTTTTGTTCCGTACGAAAATGGTAAACCAACTGGTAAATGGGAAGTATTTGCTGATGGATTTTCTGGAAAAACAGTGGTTAAAAATCCACGTGATGCACAGCACCGTCCTTGTGGTTTAGCGGAAGGACCTGATGGATCACTCTATATTTCAGACGACGTAAAAGGAACGATTTACAGAATCATGTATCAAAAATAAGTAAGCATGCAGCGTATTTTTTTAGTGTTTGTTGTAATGATGATTTCTTTTACAACTGTTACGGCACAAACAAATAATAAATTAGCCGCAGCTAGTGCAGCACGCGGAAAAATGGTATACCTACAGCGCTGTATGGTTTGTCATCAAGCAGATGGGGGCGGCGTTCCTAAGCTTAATGCGCCATTAGATGCTTCTAGCACCGTTAATGGATCAGACATTGCAAAACTGGTAAAATATATTGTAAAAGGTTTAAACGACCGCATCGAAATTGATGGTGAGTATTATGCCAATGCAATGCCTGCAGCCGACGATTTAAAAGATCAACAAATTGCAGACGTACTAACTTTTATCAGAAGCAATTGGTCTAATAAAGCAGGCCTTGTTACACTAGCACAGGTCAAGCAAATAAGAAGTAAATTAAAATAGAGATTTAAACAAGCGGTATGAAGCGGATATTATTTATAGATAGAGATGGTGTGATTTTAAGGGAACCGCCGCAAGATTTTCAGGTAGATAGTACAGACAAAACAAGCTTTGTACCAGGCGCTATTGTTGGACTCTCAAATATTGCCGCATCACTAGATTATTATAAAGTAATGGTGACCAACCAAGATGGACTTGGTACGCCTAGCTATCCTGCAGATACTTTTTATCCCTATCAAAATTTAATGCTTCGCACACTTGAAGGTGAAGGGTTCACCTTTGATGAAGTGATTATCGATACAACCTTTGCACACGAAAATGCGCCTACGCGTAAGCCGGGCACGGGCTTACTTACGCATCTGATTAATAATCCGGCTTACGATTTGAGCAACTCATACGTCATTGGCGACCGCTACACCGATATACAACTAGCCAAAAACCTAGGTTGTAAAGCCATTTATTTTAAAACTCCTTTGCACCCGCTTACACCGGAGCAGGACGCTGAACTCCGCAGCACCATTGCGCTTGAAACAAGTAATTGGGAAGACGTTTATAGTTTTTTAAAGCTAGGTATCCGAAAAGTGAGCCATGCTCGAAACACCAACGAAACAAAAATACAAGTAGAACTAAACCTGTCAGGATCGGGTATCGCTCAAATACATACCGGCCTTGGATTTTTTGATCATATGCTAGAGCAAATTGCGCGTCATGGAAATATTGACCTAGCCATCACCACTAAAGGGGATTTACACATTGATGAGCATCACACGATTGAAGATACTGGACTAGCGCTTGGCGAAGCGTTTGCTATGGCGCTGGCCGACAAGCGCGGGATGGAGCGTTATGGTTTTGCTTTACCTATGGATGAAGCAGAAGCCAAAGTGCTTATTGACTTTGGCGGCCGAAACTGGCTCGTATGGGACGCAAGTTTTAAAAGAGAAAAAATAGGAGAGATGCCTACCGAAATGTTTTTCCATTTCTTTAAATCTTTTTCGGACGCAGCAAAATGTAATTTAAATATTAGTTGTGCTGGCGATAACGAGCATCATAAAATAGAAGCTATTTTTAAAGCATTTGCAAAAGCTATTAAAATGGCAGTTAAGCGTGATCCTTTTTCCAATCACTTGCCTTCAACAAAAGGCGTGCTTTAGGGTTAGTCGTGCCAGCGATCTACTGCAAAATGCTGGTGTTGTTGATTTTGTCTAAAATTTTATGGGCCACTTCCATCGCTAAATAACCATCAATTTCACTTACAACCGTAGGCTTGTTGTTTACAATGGCGTCAACAAACGATTCAAGTTCTAGTTTAATAGCGTTAAGTGGTTCGATGCTAGGATTGGCAATAGCAATGGTTTTTTTGCCATTTGGGGTGTCAATATCAAAAGAAAAAACATCTACGTCTTCTGGTTGCTTTAACTTAATGATTTCTGTTTTCTTTTCTAATAAATCAATGCCAATGTATGCGTCTTTTTGGAACAGCCTTACTTTGCGCATTTTTTTCATTGAAATTCTGCTGCTCGTTAAATTGGCAACACAGCCATTGTTAAATTCAATTCTGACATTCGCAATATCCGGCGTATCAGTCATAACGGCGACACCACTTGCTGATATTGATTTTACATCTGATTTTACGAGACTTAAAATAATGTCAATATCATGAATCATTAAATCTAAAATCACGCTTACCTCGGTACCTCTTGGATTGAATTGTGCGAGTCTGTGCACTTCAATAAACATTGGGTTGAGGTTGAGTTCTTTTAGTGCTAAATAAGCAGGGTTAAAACGTTCTACATGTCCTACTTGCATTTTCACCCCCGCTTCTCTTACCATATTTACAAGGTCTTTACCTTCTTGTAAGGTGTGGGCTAGTGGTTTTTCTACAAATACATGCTTGCCTTTTCTGATGGCCATCATACATACTTCGTAATGTAGGTCGGTAGGGGTAATGACGTCAATAATATCACAGGCTTCAATTAATTTTTCTTCATCAGAAAATCTTTTAAGGCCATGCGTATTGATCACTTCATTGGCATTGTCATTGTTTGGATCAAAAAATCCAACAATTTTTACGCCTTCTATTTCTTTCCAATTGGAGATATGAAATTTTCCTAAATGACCTACGCCAAAAATCCCTACTTTAATCATCTATGATTATTTGGCGTAAAGGTAGGCAAACGAGCTCCTTTAAGTCCCTAGGCGCACTCTATGTGGATATTTTACCTTTTCTTCTTAGCTGGCGCCTTTTTGGCTGGTGCTTTTTTTACAGGTGTCTTCTTTGATACAGGCTTTTTAGCTGTTTTTTTCTTGGTAGGTGTGGTCTTTTTCTTGGCAGACTTTTTAACTGGCTTCTTCTTTTTGCTGCTCGTTTTTTTACCTTTTTTCGACTTTTTAGATTTACTAACTGGCTTTTTTTCTAGTTCGTCAATGTTTGGAGAAAAAGTTGGGTATCTGTAATTTACTAGATCCACTTTATCAAAGATGACCGTTTCAGTTTTTAACTGTTGGGTACTTAAATCAATGAGTAGTTGAGGGTCAAAAGAGTAATCTTTATAACGCATTTCAAAGTGAAGGTGCGGCCCTGTCGAGTGACCACTTGTGCCGCCAAGTCCAATATGTTGTCCACTTTTCACGTATTGATTTTCGACAACATCTATTTTACATAAGTGACCATAAATTGTTTCCAGCCCATTTTTATGTCTGATAACAACGCAGTTGCCAAATCCAGATTTATTAAACTGCGCATATCTGACAACACCATCAAATGCAGCAATAACTGTATCTCCAATGTTTAAGTCAACGTCTAAACCATGGTGCTGTCTGCCCCATCTTTTTCCGTATTCCGAATTTATTTTTCCATACCAGGTTAAAGAAAACTTTTCATCCTTGTTAATCAAAGGCAAATAAATTTCTTCTGGTAAATCATTAAACTCTACACTATCATATACAAATGTGATGGCGTTCACCCAATCTTTTGTATAAATAGAATCGGTGGTTAGTAAAGAGTTTGTTATTGTGTTTGCACTATCGAGTGGTAAGGCAGGTGTTGAGGTCCAAGTTTTTTCGCTTAATATAATTGGGTCAGGAATAGGGTTGTAGTAAATACTTCTTACTGGCTTTCTTCCTCTTTTAGATTTTTTCTTTTTGCCGCCCTTCTTTTTCTTGCTTGGTGTTTTTTTGGAACTGCTTGTTTTTTTCTTTGCAGGCGCTTTTTTCTTAGTTGGGGCTTTTTTAGAAGAAGACTTTTTTGCGGGTGTAGGTTTTTTCTTTTGCGCAAAACCTTCAGGAGCAACAATGCTTATAGCCACCAAAATGGTTAAAACTGCTATAATTTGACGCA
>CANEWV010000038.1 GCA_947442905.1 Chitinophagaceae bacterium
CAGGCCCGAAAACTCAGGGTTATGAAGATTTTATGAGAAAATGAAAGCGTTGATTTATAGATAGTTATGTTTTCACAAAACCGAAATCAACCGATTTCAGTCGAATTCAGGGGGTGTTTTCCTCACGCAGGGATTAATTTGGTTTTTGATTGAAAAACTTTAATCAAAAACTAACCGCTCACTTGGCTTTGGCTGGAACTAAATTTTTCACTTAGAGTTACAAAAAATGCCTTTGAAATCAAATTCATAGACCTTTTTTATTTCTACACACTAAGTAACCTCATATCCCTATTTTCTAAAATAGATTGATGATACCCATGTATGCCTACATCAAACATAGCTTTAGCAAGTTGCTTGTCTGTTATACTAAATTGATTGCCGAGTAATTTTAGTATTGGGTAAGCATATCTTGACAATACATAAAAGAAGTTTGGTTCCTTTCTTTTTTTAGTTGGATAAATATAACCTGGTCTAAATGTATAGAACGCTTTAAAGTTTAATGCTGTTAAAGCATTTTCAATAGTGCCTTTGTCTCTAGCAAATTGCATACTACTTTTCTCTGTTGTATCTGCGCCTTGTCCACTCAATAAACAAAAGGTAGCATTAGGGGCTACACTGTGTATTGAAATAGCTAATTGATATGGGTAGTCAACATTGATTTTTCTGAATTCATCAGATGGCACCGATCCTGTATACACACCTAAACAATAATATACTATAGAAATATTCTGAAATAAATGTGTATACATGTCGTAGTTCAAAAAATCTGATACAACTACTTCCTTGTATTTTTCATGTTGGATATTGGTTGACTTTCTAACTAGAGCAGTAACTTCAATGACATCCTGATGCTGCAAACATAATTGAAGTATAATACCTCCAACCATTCCAGTACTTCCTACAATAACGACTTTCTTCATTCTTTAATTTATTTATAAATTGTAACTCTTTTTTACCATTAAAAAGTATAACTTATCCGAAAGTAATTTTCTTAGCATCAACAACATAGGACCTGGTTTTCCCACAGCATATCTCATTTGATTACTATTGTCCGTTGCAGATTTATAAATCATCTTTGCTACGACTTCTGGACCTTCTGCATCTTTCATTACTTTTTCGGCAGCATCGTTAAATTTTTGAATAAACCCGTCATATTGGTTTGTGTCAGTTGGTTTAATAAATTGACGACTTCTTCCATAAAAATCAGTGACAATCGGACCGGGTTCAATGAGTTTCATTTTTATATTAAATTGACTCAACTCATAATGTAATGATTCTGTAAAGCCTTCCACTGCGAATTTAGTAGCGTGGTATATGCTATATAAAGGAAAGGTGATTTTACCTCCCATGCTTGAAATTTGGATAATCATTCCACCGCCATTAGGTCTCATATGCTTTATCGCTTCTCTTGTCACACGCATCAATCCAAAAACATTTGTATTAAATTGTTTTTCAATGATATCATCTGACATTGCCTCGAATGCACCGTCAACGCCATAACCTGCATTATTAACAACTACATCTATTTTCCCAAAATCCTTTTCTGCTAGTGATATTGCATTTTTAATACTTTCAAGATTGGTAACGTCTAGGGCACATAGTTTCACATTTGGTAAGTCCTTAAAATCTAACTCATTTTCAGGATGCCTTTGAGTTGCAATTACATTCCATCCCATTTTAGCAAACTCAAAAACAGTTGATTTCCCAATACCACTTGAAGTTCCTGTAATCAATATTGTCTTTTTCATTTTGAATTTATTTTTTGTTCAACGAAACTATTGGGTTATTTTCAAACTAACAACAGTAGAGTATAGTCTATAGTTGTTATTTATTTTTCAACACACTATATTTGCAATATGTTAATAAACGAACTATCAAAGAAAACAGGGATTTCTACTCATACGATTCGCTTCTATGAGAAGTCGGGATTAATTGAGGGAAAACAAGATGAATCGATTAAGTCAAATAATTATTACCAATATGACGATGTAACAGTTGAAAAACTTGAATTCATTAGTGATGCCAAGTCCGTTGGATTTACCATTAAAGAAATAGGTCAAATCATTGACGCCTGGTACAACAGGAAATACACCAAGAAACAAAAACTCGAAATTCTTGATGATAAGTTGACTTCTTTGGAACAGAAGATGAAGGAGATTAAGGAGATGAAGAAACAGATTCTACAATTTAAAGAGGATGTTGTTAAAGACAGATGTTAATGATGAGAACTCAAAAACCTCACGCATTAAAACCCAATGATAGCAAGTGTTTCAAGATAAAAGTGATGTTTTCATGAAATAACAAAGGACCCACGATTTAACGTAAGTCCTTGATTTTCATGTAGCGAGACCGGGATTTGAACCCGGGACCTCAGGGTTATGAATCCTGTGCTCTAACCAACTGAGCTACCTCGCCAAGAGGTCCATTTAGGGCTGCAAATATAGGGTATCAAATGTTTTAATGGATAGCTAATTCAAACAATTTCTCGTCACCTAAAAAACCAGCCAGTGTATCGCCGGGTAAACAAGGCCCTACACCAGCGGGGGTGCCCGTATATACTAAATCGCCCGGCGATAGGGTAAAGTAGCCAGATATGTGCTCTAAAAGGGTTTCAAAGCTATAAATCATGTCTTGTGTGGTGCCGGATTGGGCTTTTTGGCCGTTTTTGGTAAGGGAAAACAAAATTTCGCCTGCGTTACCATTAAAAGGCTTCCACTCCCCCACAATAGCCGAGTTATCCCAGGCCTTTGCTTTTTCCCAAGGTAAGCCCTTAGATTTTAGGCCGGATTGTACGTCACGGGCTGTAAAATCGATACCTACCGTAATGGCGTCTACACAGCTTAGGGCGTTAGCAGCCGAAATGTTTTTAGCTGTTTTACCTATGCGCAAAACAAGTTCTATTTCGTAATGTAAATCAGAAGTAAAACTTGGATACGCAAACTTTGCACCAGGTGCTAATAACGCCGTATCAGGCTTCATAAAAATTACCGGTGCTTCAGGTAAAGCGTTGCCTAATTCTTTGGCGTGCTCTGCGTAATTGCGGCCTACACAAAATATTTTCATAAAAATTAAATTTCAAAATTTAAAGCATTGCAAACCGTCATGGTTCTATCAAGCCCAATAGCAGCAAAGGATTCAATCACTTCAATGCTCTTGTCAATTTTTTGTTGTACCACCGGTTGCTCACTTGCTAACCATTTGCCCAGCACAAAATCTACCTGACCACCTTTTGGGAATTGATTGCCTATACCAAATCTAAGCTTTGGATACACATCGGTACCAAGCATTAACTGAATATCTTTTAATCCATTATGCCCCGCATCAGAACCACTGCCCCTTAATCGCATTTTATTTAAGGGTAACGCTAAATCATCCACCACCGTAAGCGTTTGGCTGGGTTCTAGTTTTTCTTTGTCCATCCAATACTTAAATGCTTTACCACTTAAGTTCATATACGTTGTAGGCTTGATGCAAATAAATTGCTTACCCTTCCAGGTAACGGTAGCAACATCTGCTAAGCGGTCGTTTTTAAACATTCCGCCATGCTTGAGCACAAAAGCGCTCACTACATCAAAACCAATGTTGTGGCGGGTGTGTGCGTATTCGGATCCTATATTACCGAGTCCTACAATTAAAAATTTATGCATAGCGTATGGGAAAGGGCCAAATTTAGTTAAAAAACACAAAAATGGGTAACTTGCATTTGTGATTACTAAAGAACAACTAACAATCCTCTTTCCTAATTTAGAAGATGGTTTGTACGAAGCCATTCTAGAGCATGCCGAAATAAAAGAAATTACTGCAGGCACGCCCCTACTAAAAGTGGGACAAAATATTAAATCTACCATGATGGTAGTAGAAGGTACCGTTAAACTCTATCAAGAAAACGAAGAAGGTGACGAGTATTTCATGTACTATATATCACCCGGTCAGGCATGCGCCGTTTCCATGGTATGTAGTTTTCAAGCCGAACAAAGTCAGGTGCTTGCAAAAGCCCTCACAAATGTTACACTCCTTACCATCCCCATTAAATATATGGATGAGTGGCTTAGCGAGTTTAAAAGCTGGCACTACTTTGTCATTAAAACCTACCGCACCCGCTTTGAAGAACTATTAAAAACAGTAAACGAAGTGGCGTTTAAAAATATGGATGATCGCCTAGAATTTTACCTCAAACAACAGGTAGAAAAATTTGGCACCACCCTTAAACTTACCCATCAAGAAATTGCTACCGACCTTAACAGCTCGCGCGAAGTCATTAGCCGCCTCATGAAAAAGATGGAAGAAAACGGAAGGCTTAAAAAATAAGTGACCGCTAGCTATTAACTAGTGCGGTAACTTATCTCTAAAATATCCGTAGGTCCATGTGCCTGCAACAGCACTTGCTATTACTATCAATACCGCGTAAAAGCCTGCACCTATATGTGCAAATAAAGGACCAGGGCATGCACCCGTTAAAGCCCAACCAAATCCAAACAACAAGCCACCATAAATTTGACCCTTGCTAAATTCTTTATCGGCAATTACAATTTTTTCGCCGTGAATGGTTTTTACATTTAGTTTTTTAATTAAAAAAACACTAATTGCCCCAACCGCTACCGCCGTGCCTATCACACCAAACATGTGAAAGCTTTGTAGTCTAAACATCTCTTGGATTCTAAACCAAGAAATAATTTCGGCCTTCACAAATACAATTCCAAAAATAATACCCACAATAGTATATTTTACATTATACCAACCAGGGTGCTGTTGTTCCGATGCGTTTACGCATGCTGTATTGCTATCTATATTTTGTACTTTTTCGTTGTTCATTGTTCTGTTTTTATAAAGATAAAATCCAAGGTAAAATAATGTTGGCCATTAAAAAGCCGCCTACCATAAATGAGATGGTTGCCACTAAAGATGGCCATTGTAAATTACTAAGTCCCATAATGGCATGCCCCGATGTACAACCGCCTGCATAACGCGTACCAAAGCCTACTAAAAATCCACCTATTACCATAATAATAAAACCTCTTACGGTTAGTAGTGCTTCAAAACTAAATAGTTCTTTAGGTAACATATAACTATAATCAGTTAAACCATAACCCGCCAACTCCGCTTGTAAAGCCGGACTCACTGCAATGGGTGCATCTGTCATTAAAAAATAATTAGCAATAAAAGCACCTGCAAAAATACCACCTACAAAAAAGAAATTCCATATTTCCTTTTTCCAGTCGTATTTAAAAAATGTAATGTCCGCCGGAAAACAAGCAGCACATACATGCCTTAGGTTAGAAGAAATACCAAATGTTTTGTTTCCTAAAATTAAAAGTGCGGGTACAATAAGCCCAATTAAAATACCGGCTACATACCAGGGCCAGGGTTGAATAATTTGTTCCATCATGTTTGTTTATTTTTTATAAAAATTTTTGATTGGCTCGTAAGGGCCGTATTTATGCTGAGTTTCTGAAAAATTATCGGCGTAAGGTCCAAACGCAAAATCGATTGGCTTTTTATTATAGGTAGGCCAGTCTTTAGATTGATCTTTATTTGGGCGCGGCTGGCTGTTTACATAAGCAGCCACATCCCAACACTCCTCGTTGGTTAATGTTGGATTTTTATGCGTAGCAACCGCAAAAGGCATATTGTTTTTTACATAGCCTGCAAAATTGCTAATCCTATAAAGTCCTGCGCCATCATTGTAACTATGTGGTCCCCACAGTGGCGGATACGCATACTCTATATTGTCAGGTGCCAATTGCCCTTCACCATTAGTACCATGGCAACTTACACACTGCGCTGTATATATTACCTGCCCTTTTACAGGATCAGCGGCGCGGTCTAAATAGGCTAATTTTTCGATGCCGGAACCGTGGGGCTTTTGTCCTTTTTGTACATCCTGTCCAATCCATTTGATATATGCGTATATGGCTTTAAACTCACGGCTATTACTATCTACGGCGGTTCCGTTTAAACTTCTTTCCATACAATCGGCAACACGCTTATAAATACTTTCTATTTGTCCACTCCTATCTCTCAGTTTTGGATACGTCGAAAAAACGGCTGCATAATTATTACCCCATGCTTTGCCCCCTGCTTGCAAATGACAGTTCTGACAGTTCATGCCATTGGTAATTTGCGCCACGCTCCCCTTAGGTCCTAAATATTTTGCTGTATGCGCAATTAAATCTTGTCCGTAAATAACAAGTTTGCGCTCCTCGCCACTCACCGTATTATCAGCATAAATACTTGGCGCCAACCAGGTACTATCTGTTACGGCAACACTGTTGTCCATTTTAAAAATGTCACCTTTAATAAAGCTTACCATACAATAAAGTAGCGCCAGTGCAGCAAGTCCAATAAGCAGGAGATATTGTTTTTTCATGGCCAACCTTTAAAAATGAAAGTTTACAATAAAATTAAAATGACCCATATCTACTTTGTTGATGTAATACTTAGGATTGTTATAGGTATTACCCGTAGCGTCTTTATAAAAATAAATCATTTGCGCTTCCCATCCCTTCCAAAATCCTTTAAATGCATAACGTATGTCTAAGTTGTACTGCATATAAGATGGAAAACTATATTTGTTGAGTGCAAAATTGGTAACGCTTGGTAAATTAAAATATCCAGCACCCATATTAATAGTGAGCGGTAGTTTTGGTGCGGTATACTTTGCTTTTACAACATAGGCACTCACATCTCCAAGGCCCTCGTTACGCTCCCCCATTAAAAAAGTATACATAGGATCACGCCCCCACTCACGCGGCATTAAATAACGCCCCTGCTTTGTAATGCGTGTATAATTAAATGCGTAATCCCAATTGTTTATTTTTTTTCCTACCCTAGCGCCCAATACCAAACTGGATTGACCCGGATTAAAATATGTTTTTGCGGGGTCGTTGTTACCACCCTTATTAACCACGGCTTGCGTTATTATTTGCAGGCCGTAATAATAAGGCTGCTTGGCATTTGGCGTTTTGTCGATCTGAAAAAATACGCTGTTAAACATATTTTGTACGTACTGATTCCAAATCTGAATTTTATAATTTTTAATGCTGCCAATTTCTGCGCCAACAAGTGCCACACCACTAGATTCAAGTGCATTTTTATAGCCAGCTTTTGAACCATCAATATTTAGTCCTGCCGGATAAAGCCCAATAGATTCGCCGGTCTTATACCATGCTACTGTACTGCGTGGCGAAAACCTGTTAAGCCAACCCGCATAGTATTTATTTTCTTTGTTTTTATGTTGCATCCAAAGGCCTTGCACAACGGATGGGCGCATCCGTCCATCTTGCAAATTAATAAAGGGTGTATTGAGTAGTTGCTTACCAAGGGTAATGGATGTTTTATTTTTTTGGTACTGGATATAGAGTTCTTCGAGGCGGTTTAAGTTTGTTTTTTTAGAAGGGTCTGTGATATCATATAAACCTATCTCGTATCTATTGATAGCGCCAGATAAAGCGTTTGCCTTTGTTAGATCCGACGAAAAAAGATTGTTTATAAATACGCCACTCACCCCCACTTTTATATCATGTATAGGTTTTGAAATAAACTGAATACCGCCGCCAATAGCCTGCGCATATTCGACATCTGTACTTTTATTAAAATTGCTGCTAAAAAAACTACGTAAGTGTCCGTGCAAGGTCCCCGCCCCAAAAAGGTTCACTAGACTAGAACTATCTAGCTGCGCTTGATGCTGGGCATACGAAACAGTAGTGCATAATAACAATGCAGCGGCGAATAATTTTTTCATAAATAATTAATGTCCGCCGCCGGTCTGAAAAAATAATTGCTGTGCAAGAATGTAAAGGCCCATGATAAGCACAAACCATCCAAAACCTTTTTTAAGTTTGTTACCATCTATTTTTTTACTGAGCCTGTCGCCAATAAAAATACCGCTAATAGCGAGTGCTGTTACTGTTAATAAAAGCGTCCAATCCATGTTGGTATTGCTTACATCACCGGTAAATCCAATCAATGATTTTGCAGCTATAATAAGTAGCGATGTGCCTACCGCCTGTTTCATAGGTAGTTTACTTAACATCACAAGCGCTGGTATAATTAAAAATCCACCACCTGCTCCTACAAGCCCTGTAAGCATACCTACAAGAGCTCCTTCTACTAGTATAAGCGGATAATTAAATTGTTGCTCGCCGGTTTCTTCGGCTGCTGCTAATGGCGTAGAACGAATCATAGAAAAAGAAGCCGCTACCATCAGCACTGCAAATAATAACATCATCCCTAATGACTTTGTTATTTCAATACCGGCAATATTTCCTAACTGTGTAGGAATGGCAGGGACCAAATATTTGCGGGTAGCAAAAACAGATACAATAGAAGGAATACCAAATATGATCGCTGTTTTAATATTTACAAAACCTTGTTTGTATTTTGGTATTGCGCCTACTAAACTACTGGCACCTACAATAAATAAAGAATACGCAGTAGCGAGTACCGGTTCTACGCCAAATAAATATACCAGAACGGGTACCGTTAAAATGCTACCTCCGCCGCCAATAAGCCCCAGTGAAATGCCAATTAAAATGGACGCTACGTATCCAATTATTTCCATGATTTTTTAATTTGACACAAAAGTGCCTTTATAAAAATAAAAGATAGGTGATAAATGTCACCAACCCAATTTTTACGCCTAAAAAGTACAAAAATGAATTAAATTGTGGGATATGAAAAACACAATCCTTTTATTAGCTTTTTGTTTATTAGGTTTTGGGACAAACGTATTGGCTCAAAATGCTACCGCAACACCTATCCATAAAGTAGTCATCCAACTAAATAGCGCCGATACCGCTGCATGGGGTGGCGTAATTGGTAATATTAAAAACCTTTCTAAAATTTGGCCAACCAATTTAAATATTGAAGTGGTGGTACATGGTAGAGCACTCGATTTTTTAGTGGCCTCCAAATCGCATTTGGTAGCAGATGTAGAACAGCTATCTAAAAAAGGTGTTGTATTTAATGCCTGCGAAAATACCATGGGCAAATACGGCATTACCAAGCAAATGCTTATTCCATCTGTGTTTACCGTACCATCGGGTGTGGGTGAAGTCATTTTAAAACAAGAAGAAGGCTGGAGTTATTTAAGGGCTGGTTACTAATTTGATAAGGTGATATTTGTCACAGTTTAAGGTTTTTTGATGGCGCATCTTTGCAATATCAAAATAACAGAAACTAAAAATTTATACTTATGTTTTTTCAACACGTATACGACAAGACCTTAGCCCAAGCAAGTTATTTTATTGGTTGTCAAAAAGCAGGCGTTGCTGCGGTTATAGATCCAAAGCGCGACGTAGATACCTACCTCGAAATTGCTAAGCAAAACAATATGCAAATCACGCATATTTTTGAAACGCATATTCACGCCGATTTTTTAAGTGGTGCGCGTGAACTAGCTGCCGTTACAGGTGCTAAAATGTATTTATCTGACGAAGGTGGTGAAGGCTGGCAGTATGAATTTGCCCACGAAGGTTTAAA
>CANEWV010000039.1 GCA_947442905.1 Chitinophagaceae bacterium
AAAGTGCTGAGCAACATAACTGCAACGAATATTTTTTTCATGGTTTTATTTTTATCGTCTTTTTGATGACGTTCTTATAAAAAGTTTAGGCTTGATAATTATTTCTTGATCAGACATGCCTGCTGCACCACTCATCATTTCTATATATGCCCTTGCAGTTGCTTTGCCAATTTCAAATGCATACATTTCTACACTTGAAATAGCAGGTGTTACGAGACTTACAATAGGTTCGTTGTTAAAACCTACAAGTCCAATGTCATGCGGCATCGAGAGTCCTTTTTCTTTAATGGCAAGCATGGCTCCAATGGCCATACGGTCACTAATGGTAAAAATGGCATCGGGTCTATTTTTGGAAGCGAGTAGTTCTTTGGTTGCTTCGTAAGCGTATTGTTGGTTAAAATCGCAGTGAATAATATGGCCTTTATCTGCACGTAAGCCATGTGTCTTAAGGGTTTGGAGGTAACCTTCCATTCTTTTATTACTAATATTTAAATTTTCGGGCCCTGCTAAAATGGCTATTTTTTTATAGCCCTGTTCTATTAAATGTTCAGTTGCTTGCCTTCCGCCATCTATATTGTCAAGTCTAATTTTTGGGGCCTCAATATTATTTACAATACGGTCAAATAAAACGAGCGGAATTTTTTTGTCTTGTATTTTTTTGATGTGCTCAAAAATTTTAGTTTCACTAGAAACCGATACAATAAATCCATCTACTAAACTATCAAGTAATCTTTTAGTGTTTACAATTTCTCTTCCGTAGCTCTCGTCACTTTGACAAACCATTACGGTGTAGCCTGCTTCTAAAGCAACCTCATCAATGCCTTTAACCATGGTTGCAAGAACGTAATCTAGGTTGGGGATGATGACCCCAATGGTATTTGTTTGTCTGTTAAGTAGGCTAAGAGCAAGTCTATTGGGTTGATAATCTAGTTTTTCGGAAAGGGCTTTTACGGCAGCCTTGGTTTCAGCTTTAACATCTGGTGCGTCCCTTAAAGCTCTACTTACTGTCGATGTAGATATATTAAGGGCAATAGCGATGTCTTTTATGGTGATTTGTTTTTCCATAGAGTGGTATAAAATTAGGGGCCAATGGATACAATTTACGAGAAATTGCCGGTAGCGTTACCGGTAACGTTATCGGCAATATTATTGATATAATATCTAACAAAAAGACTTATTATTTAGAAAAATATTAATAAAATAGTCCAAAATATAGATAAAATTACAGACCTTCTCTATCAAGTTCCTATTCAATTACGCTTAATATTACCTCACGATTGATTGATTCTTAACTGCCTTATGAAAAAAACTACATCATTTTTTTTGAGTGTAACACTTGTGTTATTGACCCAAATAGTTGGGTATGCGCAAAAGCATCCTATTGCATTTTCTACGGCAGCTGACATAGCACTCGTTAAAAAAAATATTTCTGTTAATCCACTAATAAAACAATCGTTTGAAGAAATTAAAACATCAGTAGACGCCGTTTTAGGAAAAGATATTGATGTGCCTGTTCCAAAAGATGCAGGTGGTGGATACACGCATGATAAACACAAGGACAATTACAACTTAATGTTTAACAGCGGGATGCTCTACCAATTAACGGGCGATGTTAAATATGCAAAGCTTGTAAAAGATTTGTTTTTCAAATACGCGGTTTTAAATCCCACATTAAAAAATCATCCGCAGGCAACAAGTAGTTCTCCAGGTCGAATTTTTTGGCAGGCACTCAATGATGCCAATTGGCTTGTATACGCTGGTCTTGCATTTGATTTGATTCATAATTACTTAACCCCCGCCGAAAGAGCGCAAATTATAGCAGGCGCCTTTAAGCCTGAGGTAGATTATTTTACAAAAGAAATTACCCCTTGGTTTGATTTAATTCATAACCATGCCGTTTGGGCTTGTGCCGGTGTTGGAATTGTTGGTATCGCTACAGACAATGAAGACTATGTGCAAATGGCATTATACGGTTCAAAAAAAGATGGGAAAGCGGGGTTAACAGCGCATTTAGATGGCTTGTTCTCTCCAAATGGTTATTACAATGAAGGTCCTTATTACACCAGATACGCAGTTCTCCCATTCTTTTTATTTGCGAGTGCAGTCAATCATGCAAAGCCTGAAATTAAAATATTTGAAAGACGGAATAAAATTTTAAAACAAGCTTTAGATGGCGCGTTGGAGCAAACCAATTTAGATGGTGGTTTTTACAGCTATAACGACGCGTTAAAAGAAAAGACTTTTATTTCAAATGAAATTGTTGTGGCGCTAAATATTGCTTGGGAAGTTTATGGAGCCAATGCTGCTTACTTGCCGGTAGCTAAAGCGCAAAATAGAGTTACACTTAGTAAGGGTGGCCTTGGTGTGAGTCAAGCACTTTTGCAAAATAAAAGTATCCCTCCGTTTTATCCATACAAATCAGTGGTGTTTACGGATGGGGCAAATGGAAATATGGGTGGTGTTTCTGTACTACGTAATGGGAAAGATAAAAATCTTACTTCTTTAATTTTTAAATATAGTTCGCATGGTTTATCGCACGGTCATTACGATAAACTAAACATCAACTTGTACGATAACGGAAACGAGATTTTACAAGATTATGGCGCAGCGCGTTTTATTAACATCGAACAAAAATATGGTGGCAGGTATTTGCCTGAAACTAAATCCTATGCGCAGCAAACAATTGCACACAATACCATCACCGTAGATGAAAAAAGCCATTTTAACGGTGTGGAGGCTGTGAGTGAAAAACACAACCCTGTTCCTTTATACAATAAAGTGGGAGACTATGCGGTGCAAGCAAGTTCGGCGCTTGATACCAATGCCTATCAAAATGTACAACTGCATAGAAGCGTATACATAGTTGCAATTCCGGGCGCTACCAAGCCACTTGTAGTAGATTTTTTTAGAACGATGTCTAATACGGAGCATCAATATGATTTGCCTTTCAATTATATAGGTAATGTTATTTCTACAAATTTCAAATACACAACGCATGGTAATGCCATGCAAACATTGGGTAGTAAAAATGGCTATCAGCATATTTGGAAAGAGGCATCTGCAAAAGTGAAAGCGCCTTTTACGCAGTTCACTTTTTTAAATAACCAGTCATTTTATACGATTACAAGCCACGTGCAAGATTCGGCTCAAGTGTTTTTTACAAGGTCAGGTGCAAACGATCCCAACTTTAATTTAAGAAGAGAGCCTTCTTTTATCACAAGAACGAGGGCAAAAAATATGCTCGCATTAAACGTTGTTGAACTGCACGGAAATTTTAATCCTATATCAGAAATTACTACAAACTCATACACAAAAGTTTCTTCTATCGCACCGGTAGTAGACACCGATTTGTATAGTGGTGCCGAAATTGTAATTGGAGGTAAGCGCTTATTGGTGCTTCAGTCCAATACAAAGTTTGATGGTAAAACGGCGCATCAAATTACAATCAATGGAGTTTCATATAGTTGGGAAGGCCCGTATGTGGTTTACTTAGAAAATAAAAAATTATAAAACAAAATAGATATGTCAGTAGAATTAAATGGAGCGAAGCGAACGGGTTTTATTACAAACGAATCGGTTTCGGAAGAGCAAATGGCACCTGGGTTGTCAAGAAAAATTATGGCTTACGACAATTCGGTAATGCTGGTGCGTGTTGAATTTGAAAAAGGTGGCGTAGGTGCGCTTCATCAACATCATCATGTGCAACTTACCAATGTTGAAAGCGGTGTATTTGAAATAGAAATTGACGGCAACAAGCAAATTCTAAAAGCAGGCGATGTATTTCATGTTCCTTCTAATGTAATACATGGTGCCGTATGTTTAGAAAAAGGGGTGCTTGTAGACGTGTTTTCACCCATGAGAGAAGATTTTTTTAATTAATCCAATAATTCAAAAGTTTGAAAAAATACTTTTCAATATTACTACTTTGTTTAGCGCATCAGGTCTTGTTTGCGCAAGTGAGTCTTAAGTTCAATTCTCATGATGAGATGTCTTTGAAAAAAGTGAAGGCATTAGTTAGTGTGGGGGATAAAAACATGAAGAAAGGCTTTGAGGAGCTTATCAAGGCGGCTGATGCGGCACTTACATTTAGGCCCGTAAGTGTAATTGAAAAACAAAATAATCCTCCAAGTGGTGACAAACACGATTATATGAGTTTGGCCCCTTATTTCTGGCCCAATCCGGATACAAAAGATGGACTGCCTTATATTAGGAAAGATGGACAGGTTAATCCTGAAGTGTCTAATTATAAAGACAAGGAATATATGCCTAAGCTATGTTCTGTGCTCGAAACCCTTGGTTTAGCCTATTACTTTACAAATGATGAGCGCTATGCCAAACATGCCTCAAAACTTATAAGCGTTTGGTTTATTGACACTGCTACTAAAATGAATCCTAATTTAAATTTTGGTCAAGCAGTAAAGGGAGAAAATGATGGAAGAGGGGCTGGCTTGATAGATACACGACACCTTATTAAAGTAATTGATGCAGTTGGTTTTATTGGTTCGTCAGCTGCATGGACATCTAGTCAGGACAAGCAGCTGAAAAGCTGGTTTGTGCAGTTTTTGAATTGGATGCAAACTAGTAAAAATGGGACTGCAGAATTAAAGGCTACCAACAATCATGGAATCTGGTTTGATGCGCAAAGACTTTCATTTGCACTTTATACCAACAATACAAAAAATGCAAATGAAGTAATTGAGAGCGCAAAACAACGACTCGAAAAGCAAATGAATGCAGATGGGTTATTTCCAGCAGAGCTTGCTAGAACAACATCGCTTCATTATTCTTTATTTGTTGTTGAAGCTTTTTTGAAAGTGGCACAGTTGTCGACTAATGCTGGAGTTGATTTTTGGAGTTTTACTGCAAGCAATGGTAATTCTTTACAAAAAGCATGCGACACATTGCTGCCGTTTTTAATTCAGCAAAAAAAGTGGACAGGAGAGCAGATTAAGCCATTCAATTACGATGAAGCAATTCCATTTTTTGCAGCTCTTGCCAATAAAAAAAACTGCCAAAACTGTATTGATAAGTTAGCACAAAATAATTCATATAAAATCTTACAAAGTATCTATTAAAATAAAACAATACGATTGATTAAAATTTAAAATTGCCCATATGAAAAAAATCAGAAGTTTAGTTTTTCTGTTGCTTCTATTTATTACTTCTTCAGTAATTGCACAGAATAAACAAATAACCGGTAAGGTTATTAACAAAGAAACAGGAGCTCCACTTGAAGGACTATCTGTTATGGCCGATAAAACAACACAAGGTGTTGTTACAAAGGCTGATGGTAGCTATAGTATTTCAGTGAAAACGGGAACCAATTCATTGGTATTCTCTTTTGTTGGATTTGAAACAAAAGTTATATCCATAGGATCCAAGAAAAGCATTGACGTCGAAATGACCGTAGCAGTAGCCGAAGGATCTGAGGTTGTTGTTGTAGGTTATGGTACGCAAAAGAAGTCTAGTTTAACGGGCGCTATTGCTAAATTTAAAAATGAAAAATTAGATGAAGCCCCAGTTTCGAGACTAGATCAAGCTTTGCAAGGTAAAATTGCAGGTGTGCAAATTCAAAACGTTTCATCTGAAGCAGGTGCGGCACCAAAAATTACTATCAGAGGTATTAGTTCTCTAAATGCAGGATCTAGCCCACTCATCGTAATTGATGGTATGCCAGTTCCTGATGGATTGTCTTTTTTAAATCCGGCCGACGTTGAATCTATTGAAGTTTTAAAAGATGCTGCTTCTGCTGCCATTTATGGTTCTAGAGGAGCAAGTGGTGTTATTATGGTCACTACAAAAAAGGGTAGTGTTAGTAAAACAAAATACAATTTCAAATTTGCTTCTGGACAGAAAAAAGATTACAAGCGTTATGATATCATGACTACAAAAGAATATGTAGGAATGCTTTTTAACGAAATGAAAGCAAGATCAGTAGATCCTAATGTAGTTCAATCTACCAATACTGTAATTGATGCGGATAGAGCTTCATACATTATCGAAACGCAATTATTAAGAGGTCAATCTACCGATTGGCAATCTGAGTCTTTACGTCCAGGATCATTTAAAAATATTCAATTGAATGCATCTGGTGGATCTAAAGATGTTCGTTATTTTGTTTCAGGTGGTTATCAAAATGATGAGGGGATGATGAACAAGAGTAACTACGAAAAATTTAATGTTAGAACAAAAGTGGACGTTGATTTTAGTAAAAAAGTTAAATTGTCTCTTAACGTCAATCCATCTTACGCTAAAAGAATTTCCCCATCACAAAACTTTACCAATTTCTGGAGAATGCCACGTTGGTTGCCTGTTTATCATAACGATTTAACTGCAGGCATTGTGAGAACAAATCCGCAATACTCAAGAATCTTACAAGGAGACTTTTCTCATCCAAGACATTTTTCTGGTTTAAAGTACACAGGATTAATGCCTGATGGTTCTACTTGGACGTCGCCTACTACTTCAAACCCAAGTGGATCTGCACAACAGAATCCATTGTCAGATGTATTAAGATCTGATATCGCTAGTAATGAATACAGATTACAATCTTCTGCCGAATTAACTATTCAATTAGCGAAAGGTTTAGTATTTAAATCGCTAGCTACAAGCATGGTAAACTTTACCAATGGCTTAAACTTTTATGAGCGTGACTATAATAGTGAAGGTTCAAATAATAGTGGATTGTTTATTAATAATAATTACACGGACCTCTTATCTGAAAACATGTTTAATTATACAAAGTCAGTTAAAAAACATGATTTTGCATTATTGGCAGGTTTTACTTCACAAACTACAAAGGTTAAAAATCAGCAAACCGCTGGTATCGATTTTCCAAGTGATGATATTAGAACACTAAATAGTGCTGCTCAAATTGATGCTTCTAGAACGTCAGGTACCAATAATCAAATTGGATTATTGTCTTACCTAGGTCGTTTAAATTATGCGTATGATGATAAATACTTGGTTTCTGTAAGTTTTAGAACAGATGGTAGCTCGTATTTTGGAAACGGAAAGAAATGGGGAAGTTTCCCTTCTATTTCTGGAGGCTGGGTGCTTAGCAAAGAAAAATTCATGGCTAACATAGACTGGATAAGCAACTTAAAGCTGCGCGCTAGTTATGGTGTGTCAGGAAATAACAGAATTGTAGACTTTGCATTCCTAGATTTATTATACGGAGCCAATTACACCTATGGCGGTGGAACGGGTGTATCAGCGCCAGGATTGGTGAGCTCTAATTCATTCTTATCTAACCCAAATATTACATGGGAAAGTACAGGTCAAACTAACTTTGGTGTAGATCTATCTATGTTTAAGAATAGAATTGGTTTAACGCTAGACATTTACAAGTCTAAAACCGATAAGTTATTATTACAACAGTCTGCGATGGCATTTACAGGTGTGCCACAGTTTTGGAATAACTTAGGTAGTTTAGAAAACAAAGGTTTTGAAATTGAATTGAACACTAAAAATGTTCAGGGTAGAAACTTTAGTTGGACGACTTCAGCAAATATTTCGCACAACCAAAATAAAATTTTAGAACTTGGTACTGAAGCCTTTTTATTAAATCAGGGTGAGCGTACCGAAGTGTACAGAAACAAAGTGGGTGATCCACTGGTTGTTTATTATGGCTTTAAAACAGATGGCGTTTGGCTTTCACAGGATCAAATCACAAAATCTGGTTTGAAATCATCTCTGTCTAGCATATTTGCTCCTGGTGGATTAAAAGTTGTAGACGTTAATAAAGATGGTGTATTAGATAACGCCGACAGAACAGATTTGGGTAATCCATATCCTGATTTTAACTGGGGTATTACCAATACGTTTAAGTTTGGAGGGTTTGATTTTAGCTTTTTAATGCAAGGTGTTCAGGGTGGAAAAATCATTAATGGTGACCCTAACTACAATGAATCTAGGAGAACCATTAAGGTCTACAATCAAAACAGATGGATCAGTCCTAATTATCCGGGTGATGGTAAAACACCATTTTCAACCAATGGATTTAACTGGATGCTTACTGATTATGTGATTGAAGATGCTTCTTATTTTGCATTGCGTGAAGTTAACTTTGGCTATACTTTACCGGATCAGATCACTAAGAAATTTAAAGTAAGTTCAATGCGTTTTTATTTTACAGCGCAGAACTTATTTTTCCAAACTGCTAACGGGTATAGAGGCTTGAATCCAGAAGGAAGATTTAACAATGGACCATATTCTTCGGTATTGATTGATGGATATCAAAGAGGGGCTTTCCCGATTCCTCAAACTTTAACCGCAGGTATCGACATAAATTTTTAATTAAGAAAAATCTTTTTATATGAAAAACGCATTAAAATTATTTGTTCTTGCCACGATATTTTTAAGTTCATGTCAAAAAAATATTGAACTATATCCGCAGTCAAATATTACCACAGAAAATTTTTACACGAATGCAAATGATATCCAAATTGCATTAAATGGTTGTTACAATGCACTTAGAGCTCCACTTTTGGAAGAGTGGAAACTTACAGAGCTAAGAAGCGATAATACCATTATGGGTAACGCTGGAAGTAAATCTGTTCCAAATAGAGATTTAAGTGATTTGGATTTATTTGTTCCAAATACGTCTCACCAAGCAATTTATAATTACTGGATTGCTAATTATTTTAATATTAGAAACCTAAATGTAATTTTAAATAGTTTGAATGTAAACTATAGTGCCGCAACTGGAGCACTCGTTTCAGATACAACTACAGTTAAAATTACGCCAGCGGAAAAAAGAGCTGCTGTAGCAGAGGCTTCATTTATTAGAGCCTATCATTATTTTAATTTGGTTCGTTTATTTGGTGGTGTGTTTTTAATTCATGAACCTGTTGGTCCGTTTGATGCAATTGCTATTAATAGATCTTCAGAGGCTGATATTTATAAGCTTATCATTGCCGATTTACAATATGCTGCTGCTAATGGTTCTGCCGTTAAATATGCATCTATTCCAGTAACTAGTTTGGGTAAAGTAAATAGCTGGACAGCAAAAGCTTTGCTTGCTAAAGTGTATTTAACACTGAATAGAAAGTCAGATGCCGCTACTTTATTAACGGATATTATTGCAAATAGTGGTTATGGTTTAGTTCCAAATTACGCTGACATTTTTGCAACCACCAATGAAATGAACAGAGAAATCTTATTTGCTGTTCGATATAAAGCAGGTGGTATTGGACAAGGGTCTCCTTTTCCAAACTTTTTTGCTCCAGAATTA
>CANEWV010000040.1 GCA_947442905.1 Chitinophagaceae bacterium
CGTATCGCGCGCAAATCTTTTTGACAACATTAAAGCGGTATCAGCAATATTTAGTTTGTAGTTGATTCGACTTGAAAGCGCAACAGTGTCTCTTGCAAACCTAGAACTAAGCATAACAGAAGTGTCCGCTATTGATACTTTACTAGAAATTCTTTCAGAAAGCAATATCGTATCACGCCCGATTCTGTTACTAAGCATTTGTGACGTATCACTTAAAGAAAGCTTAGCATTAATCCTGCTTGACAAGGCCAAGGTATCTCTTCCGATTCGCTGACTTAACATGTAAGACGTATCTGAAATATTCAATTTAGTAGCTAACCCATTAGCTAGCTGATAATTTTTTGCATATGGATATAGCATGTTAGAAGTGTCAGCAATATTCACTTTTGATGCAAGGCCAGAAGTAGATGCATTTGTTTGTTGTAAAACATTCCATTTTGTTGCAACGCTACTCACATTGTTACCTGTGTCAATACTAAAAACACCTGTAGTAGGATTAAACAAGACGGGTGCATTTGCAGTTAATGCTGCTCTGGCACGAGCATCCGTAAAATATAAATTGGTAAGCTCACCAATATTGTTTGTTTTTAAATTAACAACACCAATATTTCCATTCACACTCTGAACAGGCGCGCCTGGTGTTAATAGTTCTACCCAATCAGATAAAGACGTTGAAAAATCAGTGTTTAAAATATAAGATTTTGATACATCAGTTCTGACACAAACAGTGCCTTTAACAGAGGTGGTACCAAGCGCTTGCATTTCAGCAGCATTGGCAACAACAGAAATAGCAGTAAAAGATATAGGCGGCAATAACGAACTTGGAATTTTTGTATTAGCGTCAAGGCCCGCTACCCCATTGGGCGCATTTATAAGACTTGCATCTATCTTGCCAATTAAGGCGTTGTTTGTTAAAAAAGAAATAGGCTTATTGGCATCACTCGTATTATCAACATTACCTAAACCAATACTGGCTTTATCTATTACCACATCTCCAATAAGGGTATTTACAGAGTTCACCGCACCGCTATTGTTATTTATTGTTGGCTTATTAATTAAATCATTGTAATTACCAGTTGTTGCCAACGTACTTAAGCTTGCTTTTAATGTATAATCACGTAACATGCGCGCAGTATCAGTTATACTTAGCTTTTCATCAATCCTATTTGACAACTGCGTTGTATCGGTAGCCGCGCTTTGCAAACGCGTAGGCGTAACATAACTATATATGCTATCTGCAAAATTTAATTTTAGATTAATTCTATTGCTTAAAAATCCGGTGTCCACTGCATTAAGCTTCGTATTGATTCTATTAAATAAAATATCTCCATTTGCTGCATCGTATTTTAAATTAATTCGATCACTTATTGATGTTGAATCAAAAGAACTTGCTATAATTTGTGCTGGTGTTACATAAACAATACCACTATCAGCAACGTTCAGTTTTTGATTGATTCTATTTGAAAGCGCAATTGTATCTCTATTAAATCGAGCACTAAGCATTACGGCCGTATCAGATATGTCAACTTTTTGAGCAACAGATGTAGTAAGCGCCTGTCCTTGTATATTAGAAAATTTTAGATCAAGGGCAGCCTGCGTTAAGGTGCTAATGGGTTTATCTGCATCATTGGTGTTATCTACATTACCTAAACCTACTTTAGAAGGACTAATGCCAGATGCAATTTTAGCGTCTGTTACAGAATTATTTGCAAGTTTGTCAGTCGTTATTGCACCATTAGCAACTACCGGCATTGCAGCTGTACCAGACAAGTCACCGGCTAACTTTACAACTCCTTTTGTGCTAGCATCTGCATCAGCAACCGTACTATTTGAATTATTTGAATTGCTACTTCCCCCGTTGGCAACAATTGATGAATCAACATAGGTTTTTACTGCTTTCACAGAAGGAAACTTAATATCTGAAGTTCCATCTGCATTGATGTCTAGTGATTGATTTAACTGATCTACTTTTGTATCAATGCGAAGCGATAAATAAGAAGTATCTCTAGCAATCCTTCTATCTAACATTGCTGCAGTATCCGCAAGCGCAAGTTTTGTAGCAACCGAAGTATTTACGTCCAATGTTTTTGAATAATTAGCAAGCATAGCCGAAGTGTCTACTAATGCAAGCTTTGAAGCAACCGAAGTATTTACGTCGATTGTTTTTGCATAATTAGAAAGCATAGTAGAAGTATCTGCAATCGCAAGCTTTGTAGCAACCGTGCTATTTACATCGTTTGTTTTCGCATAATTAGCAAGCATCGCCGAAGTATCTGCAAGCGCAAGCTTTGTAGCAACCCAAGTATCTACATCGTTTGTTTTTGCATAATTAGCAAGCATAGCCGAAGTGTCTGTAAGCGAAAGCTTTGTAGCAACCGCAGTGTTTACGTCCAATGTTTTTGCATAATTAGCAAGCATAACCGAAGTGTCTGCAATCGCAAGCTTTGTAGCAAGTGCGGCTTGTTGTAATGTACTTACAGGCTTATTGACATCAGATGTATTGTTTACATTTTGAAGTCCAACCTTAGAAGCACTAATACCGCTAGCTATTTTATCATCCGTTACAGCAGCCGCAGCTATTTTGGAAGTCGTAATTGCTAATGCTGCAACAAGTGGACTTTGAGCAGAACCTGCTAAATCACCAGCAAGTTGCACAACACCTTTTGTAGACAAGGTTGCATCCACAATATTTACATTTGAATGATTGCCACTTGATGCATTTATAGCAATAACAGAGTCTACATATTGTTTCACCGCTTTTACAGACGGATACTTTGTATCAGAATTTCCATCAACTACAAGCAGTGTACTTTTATTTGCAGTCGACTCTTTAGCATTAATTCGGTTTGATAACGAAACCGTGTCAATAATTTCATTTCGCTTTAGATACGCACTTAGCATTGCAGCAGTATCTGCAACAGATAACCTTACATTAATTCGGTCTGATAATGATAATGTATCCGAACCATTTAGTTTTGAATTAATACGGTTAGACAATGAAATAGTATCGGTATTATTTAACTTTGCAAGTATCCTAT
Source organism: Chitinophagaceae bacterium (assembly GCA_947442905.1). The sequence continues at coordinate 3,039 of CANEWV010000040.1, forward strand.
TAGACAACGAGGCCGTATCTGACTTTTTTAAATAAGGCGCAAGCATGGCTGCCGTATCTGCTATATTTAATTTTAAATCAAATCCTTCTACCCTTGCTGCAAATAAAGCAAATGGTACTGTCCAAAACTGAGAAGTACCCATATCTATATAATGTTCATCTACATCCCAATTGGTGAGTGGAACAGATGGCGCAATAGCAGCTTTAATATTTAAAAAATAAGGACCATTTGACCAATCGATAGAAGTGATAGAAGCTGGACCTGAGGTTCTAGTCCCTTTACCAATTACAATGGTAAAAACGCCATCGCTAGAAGCAGCTACTTTATGCGACTCCACATAAACTTGTGCACCTGTTATACTACTTTGTATAATTGCGTTTTTGATATAAATAGTTCTTCCTTTTGCTGGATTACCTGAAGCATCTTTCGCAATGGCTTGAAATAAAATACCATCTGGAACTTTCGAAACTTGTGCATGAATAAACAAGGCCAGACACTGTAGGACAATGATAAAAATGATTTTTTTTGAATTGACGCGCATGGAAACTATTGTGATTTTATTAATGTTAATGTTTGAATATGCAGTTGGCCTATTTGTACTTTTAAGTAGTAAGTGCCAGCAGCAAGAAATGAAGTTGAAATTTCATATCCAGACCTAAGCCCATATATAGATGTGGTAAAGCTTTTAATACGCAAACCAGCAGCATTGTAGAGATGTAAATCATACATCACTGCTGTAGTATAATTAAATACAGAATAAGATGTAACTGTTACTTTTTCGATAAATGGATTGGGATACGCTTTTAATTGAAGCGGCTGAACCGTTGGCACCACCACACAATTAATGGTGAATAAATTTGCAGTACCATGTATGCTAACAGAAACACCATTTGATAATAAAAAACAACGCTCACTATCAAATAAAATAGACCCTGAAAATATACTTTCGGTTTGACCAGCACTACCCACTACCCCCATTGTATAAGGCATACTTATTTGTGCTTGAGCTTTACTTGCAAAAAGGAGCATCAGGCAAATTCTAACGAAGCGCTTTAAACCTAGCATTGATTTTTTTTCCGTTTAACAAATAGGTGAGCGAAAGCGAATCGTAACTAAGAAAGCTGATGTAATAACTTTGTTTTACAATAATACCAGATGGGTAATTATTAAATACTTCTCTTAAAGAATCCGATACCTGAAGGGACCATTCACCAGTTGCTCCATCTGAATCCGTAAAATTATTAGTAGATAAATATTTTTTAATATAACCTACCTGGCTTCCTGCCAAAATTTGCGGTAGACTATCAACCGTAAGACCTTTTAATTTCCAGCTGGTCAAAGTGGAACCAGTGCCCATTAAATAATCTTTCTTGATTTCGAGTAAACTTTTTGGATCTTTTTTGTTGCATGCAAACAACATTAAAACCATTACTATTGGTAAGAATCGCCCCCTATAAATCATACTAAGTCGTATTACGATTTGTGCGTATGTTAAAACATACCCGTATACGCTTAAATGTCAACTAAATACTTGTTGAAGAGAAATTACATAGTGGTACAATCTGTAATATACAGTGCTTAAAATTTGTAAGACAGTAAAGGAGACAAAGATATTGACCGATTTTACGGCAAATGCTGGCTTGAATCTATTTACACTATGAACTAGCTTGTTTTAAGGTAGCAAGCACTTCATCGGTAACTCCACCAAAAAAGCAGATACCAGCAGCCTTATTATCCAAAGCATATTTGATACCCGAAGCTAGTTCAGATTGATTGTTGAAGTCTGATAAAAATAATCCAGCATAAAGTGGCACCCCATCTTTAAGGAATCTCACGCCTTCTGCAACGGCGTCACCAATCCAAGCAACACCCTCTTGGTAAAATCCATGATAGATCATTGGGAAAACCATGTCTAAGTTCCAGTTGGTCCAATCTTGTCTTACCATTCGGCGGGCAAGTTCTGGCATAGGAAAAACAGCTGCACTAATTTTTTTATTGTGTTTATGGGCAACAACTGCTAAATCATTTACAACATTATTAATCGCTTCATACCTAAAAAGTCGCCAAGAAACTTGCGCATCTGGATAGCGAAGTGATAATGGATCATTGCCCGTTTTAGCAGCATACGCATCTCTACAAGTTTTGCAATAACAAAAATCGTAAGCAGGAAGCTCGGTGCGTTGATCTAGTTTATACGTATCCCATAAATTTAATGGTAACACCACATCACAAAAACGAATATAATCGAGATGTAGTCCATCAATATATTTTTTTGATAAAATAGTATCTGCTTCATTTTTTAAAAAATCTTGCACTTCAGGTTTTGTAGGACACAACCATTTGTAATAACCAACATAAGGTGGCTTGGTTGCACATGAATCTCCAGTACGGGAAATAGCAGACCACTCTGGATGTTGTTTCAACACATCACCTCTATTCATCGTCCAATTCCAGCGGTGTGCTTCTAGCCCAGCATTTTTTGCTTCGGTGTAATGTTTTTCACTATCGGCTTCAAATAAAATACCTCTAATGCCAGCATCATAATACGCTTTATATCTTTTTTTAAGCACTGCAACATCCTCTTTTTGATTGGGATTAATCCAAACCCAGTGCTTATTTTTTCCTTTTTTTAGCGTGCTATCTACTGGCATGTTTGCAATGGCAGGTAAAGTGGCAAAGCCAGCAGCAGCAGCGGTTCCAATACTATTTTTTAAAAATTGTCTACGATTATTTGACATACAATAAGTTTAGTTTTTAAAATATATATAGCCCCATTTAGCAGGTACATGCATATCAACAACACCGGTTGGATTCCATACCCAATTGTGTTCCGAAATAGGCTTATTATTTTGATTTAATTTTTTTCGATACGATATTCCATCTGGTTCAAGTGTCCACTGTACTCGTGAAAAATTGATGCGCCAAGGTTTATTAAAAGAAGGAGTAGCCGCGCGTTGTACTTTTGAAATAGCGGTAAATGGAATTGCCATTTCTAATGTCCATCCACTATCAATATCAGTATTGTCGTTGATGGTTCCATTTGCAATGATTTTAGATTGAATACCCGCTGTGTTCCAACCCATATCAAAAGTGCCCCCCTTTTTATAAGGCTTATTCATAAATAAATCCATGATGGTTCCAAGAACATTGATTTCAATTTCAAAATATTGTTCACCATCACCCATCGGGTCAATAAAAACTTCAAAATCATGATCACGATAAATGATGTCGTCGTGTTTTTTTAAAGTGCCCCACAAATGTGGCTCTTCTAGCTCCGCTCCAATATATAAATATTGACTATCCCACATCATTTTTACCTCGGTACTAAATGTTGGTTTGGGTTTTGCTGCACCTTCTATATCTTCAAAATTTGAAATCAATACCGCTTGTTTCCAATCATGTTCATTTAATTTTCCATCCACCTTTATGGGCCGCTTTGCCATTCGGGCTGTATACTTTTTTTCAGAATGAAGCGACGAAGAAAGAACCGATTGAGCCTTTACAACAGTGCAAAACAGTAATAGTAAGCCCATTAAAGCACTCGTTTTTTGCTGAAAAAGCAGTTTTGACCTCATATTCTATTCTTTCTGCTTAAAAATAAGTCAAAATTGCGGATACCGCTTTAACAGAAAAGGCATTTTACACATCAAAATTAACGCAAATTAAGCAGGTGATTATTTTTAAAGTATTATTATTTAATATATTATAAATTACATATTATTTATATTTATTATTAAAACTGCTCTTATTTAGCCGTTTTAACCACTTTTTTATCTACCCCACACAATACGCAAAAAATGGGCCTATAAAGAAGTATATTTAAATACTGATTTGCCATCATAAACCTGCTACTTATGATTAATAAACGATTGCTCATCCTAACAGGCGTTTGCCTTGTTGTTGGTGTGTTAGCTTACTTCTCTTTTAGAACCTCTGCTGTAGACGAAATAAAAGTGCCAGATGTTGTAAGTTATAATTATGATGTAAGACCCATTTTATCGGACAAATGTTTTAGTTGTCATGGACCAGATCCTAAAAAAAGAGAAGCTGGATTAAGATTAGATATTGAAAGTGAAGCCTATAAAGCTTTGCAAGATCATCCAACCAAACGCGGCATTGTTCCGGGCAAGCCTGAACTCTCAGAAGTATTTCAAAGAATTACAACTTCCGACTCTAGTCTTGTCATGCCAGTAGCATCAAGTAAACTACCAAGACTTTCAGAAAACGAAGTAGCCATTATAAAAAAATGGATTGAACAAGGTGCAAAATATGAACCACACTGGGCGTTTACGGTTCCAAAAAAATCGACACTACCTACTGTGAGTGATGACAGTTGGCCAAAAAATGAAATCGACTATTTTATTTTAAATAAAATGGAAGAGAAAGGTTTGTCACCTAATAAAGAAGCAGAAAAAGAAAGATTGGTAAAACGTGTTTACATGGATGTGGTAGGTATTTTACCAACAGAAGCGGAAACAAAATCTTTTATTGAGGATAACAGTAATAACGCGTACGAAAAACTAGTTGATCGCCTTTTAAAAATGCCGCAATACGGCGAAAAAATGGCCATCAATTGGCTTGACATTGCGCGCTACGCTGATAGCCATGGTTACCAAGATGACAACTATAGAAGCCAGTGGCCTTGGAGAGACTGGGTTATATACGCGTTCAATAAAAATTTATCCTACGATGAATTTATTACTTGGCAGTTAGCCGGCGATTTAATTCCGGGTGCTACCAAAGAACAAATTTTAGCAACAGGCTTTAATAGAAATCATAAAATCACCGAAGAAGGTGGTGTGATTGATGAAGAATATAGAATCGAATACGCATCAGACAGAACCAACACTTTTGGACGCTCTATGCTAGCACTTACGGTAGAATGTGCAAAATGTCATGATCATAAATACGATCCTATTTCTCAAAAAGATTACTACCAATTATTTGCATTCTTTAACAATGTAAATGAAGTTGGATTAGAGTCTACTGTTGGTGGACCCGTTACCTATGCCAAAAATCCGCGCATGGATATCACCAACGATGACGTAAAAGGCATTTTAAAATTCATCAATAAAGTAGACACCAACAAATTAGAAGTGTCTGTGATGGGTGATTTAGATACGGTGCGTAAAACCTACATTTTGGATAGAGGTAATTATGCATCAAAAACAGTTGAAGTAGAGCCCGGAACACCAGGCTCAGTTTTACAATTTGATCCATCACTTCCTAAAAATAGACTTGGTCTTGCAAAGTGGATGTTTGATAAAAAAAATAGTTTAACCGCCCGTGTGTTTGTAAATAGAATGTGGCAAGAATTTTTTGGTAGAGGTCTTGTAAAATCAGCCGCAGACTTTGGTATGCAAGGTAACCTTCCAACACACCCTGCATTACTAGACTGGCTAGCTGTAGATTTTAGAGACAATGGATGGGATGTTAAAAGACTTGTAAAACAAATATTACTTTCTGCTACCTATCAACAGTCTAGCGAAATTTCTGACAAGAAACAAAGAGTAGATCCACTCAATACGTATTGGTCTTATGCTCCAAGAGTTCGTTATTCGGCAGAACTCGTAAGAGATATGCTTTTGTCAAGCAGTGGACTGCTTAACAGAACTATTGGTGGACCAAGTGTAAAACCTTACCAACCACCAGGATTATGGGAACTCGCCACATCCGGTAGAGGTATATTAAATAAGTACATGCAAGATACCGGCCAAGCTTTGTACAGAAGAGGGATGTACACTTTTATTAAACGAACTGTACCGCCTCCATCTATGATGATGTTTGATGGTAGCAATAGAGATGAGTGTCAAGTAACAAGATACCGCACCAATACACCTCTTCAGGCGCTTATCATGCTAAACGACCCAACAGTACTAGAAGCTTCAAAAGCACTTGCCGATAAATTGTTGCAACAAAAAGCAGGCACCAATACATTTGTTGAAAAAGCATTTAGATCCATTTTGTGTAGACAAGCGAGTGGTAAAGAAATTGAAACGCTTGTTGCTTTTTATGACGAAACAAAAAAAGAATTAGCAAAAGATCAGAAGAAAGCAGCCACGCTTATTGAGCCAGGTACCTATAAACCTAAAACAAAACAAATCGTTGATCTCGCTGCAGCTATGCAAACCATTCAGGTTATTTATAACATGCAAGAAGCGATCACAAAAACATAAACC
>CANEWV010000041.1 GCA_947442905.1 Chitinophagaceae bacterium
AACCTCAATCTATAGTAGGCTGCTCTTTTTTTTATATCTTTAAGAGGTGAAAAAAAGGGCAGCCTATATATTTTTAGCCATCTATTTGCTAGGTGCTACGGAGCTTAATCAGCTCCTAAAAATGCCTTTATTGATTGAACATTACATGGAGCACAAGCTTGATAATGGAAGTTTATCATTACTAAGCTTTATGTACATGCATTATGTGGGTGATGATGGCGATACCACCGATGAGCAAAAAGACCAAAATTTACCATTTAAGTCGGCTCATTTTCAAATGCAAAACACCGTTGTTTTTTCTGTATTTAAATACGAGCTTCCTAAAATATTTGTGAATAATAACCGCAGCGTTTGGCCTGTCATGCAGTCCAACTCACTTTCTACCATTGCGCTCGGCTCTTTATTTAGACCTCCTAGGGCCTAATGTCTTTTGCGTTTATGAACGCGCTCATTTCTATTTCTTTTTTACATAATTATAGCACATATGCTAAAGAAAATCATTGATTTTTCGATAGCCAATAAATTAATTGTTGGCTTATTTATAATCGCACTTATTGGTTGGGGCAGTTACGAAGTAACGAGGCTTCCCATCGATGCGGTTCCTGATATTACAGACAATCAAGTGCAGGTTATTACCGTGTCGCCATCTCTTGGGGCACCCGATATTGAAAGGCTTATCACATTTCCAATTGAACAGTCTTGCAGCAGTATACCGGGATTAAAGCAAATTAGAAGTTTTTCCAGATTTGGGTTATCTCTTGTAACGATTGTTTTTAATGACGAAACCGATATTTATTGGGCGCGTCAACAAATTACCGAACAACTTCAAAAAGTAAAACAAGAAATACCCGAGGGGGTGGGTGCTCCTGAGCTAGCGCCCGTATCAACGGGGCTTGGTGAAATTTTCCAGTATGTTGTTAGGCCCTTAAAAGGGTATGAAAGCACTTATGGCCCAATGGAACTCAGAACCATTCAGGACTGGATTGTTAGAAGGCAATTATTAGGAACGCCAGGGGTGGCAGAAGTGTCAAGTTTTGGTGGGAAATTAAAGCAATATGAAATAGCAGTAAAGCAAGAAAAGTTAAAGTCGATGGGCATTACCATTGGCGATGTTTTTGAAGCACTTGAAAAAAACAATCAAAATACGGGTGGTGCTTATATCGAAAAAGGGCCTACTGTTTTATATATCAGAACAGAAGGCTTAACCGGAAGTATTGAGGATATTGAAAAAGTAGTGGTTAAATCATTAAATGGCGGTACGCCACTGCTTATACGTGATGTTGCAACTGTTCAATACGGCGCTGCTATTAGGTATGGTGCCATGACGTATAATGCAGATGGGGAAGTAGCGGGTGCGGTAGTCATGATGTTAAAAGGGGCTAATTCATCAGAAGTGATTAAGCGGGTAAAAGTAAGGGTTGCAGAAATTCAAAAAATGCTTCCTGAAGGTGTGGTGATTGAACCGTTTTTAGACCGTACAAAAATGGTGAACAATGCCATTAGTACCGTACAAACAAATTTAATTGAAGGCGCACTGATTGTAGTATTTGTATTGGTGTTTTTCCTTGGCAATATTAGAGCCGGATTAATTGTATCATCAGTGATTCCGCTTTCGATGTTGTTTGCTATTATTTTAATGAATTATTTTGGGGTTGGCGGTAATTTAATGTCACTTGGCGCTATCGACTTTGGTTTAATTGTTGATGGTTCGGTTATTGTGGTAGAAGCAATTTTACACCGCTTTGCACATGCAAAACATTTTAGGGGATTAACGTCTATTGGTCAAAAAGAAATGGATGAGGAAGTAGGGTCTAGTACAGGATCTATGATTAAATCAGCAGTGTTTAGTCAAATCATTATTTTAATTGTTTACCTACCTATTTTATCGCTGCAAGGAATTGAAGGTAAAATGTTTAAGCCCATGGCCTTTACCGTAGCGTTTGCAATTATTGGTGCATTTGTTTTATCGATTACCTATGTACCTATGATGGCAGCACTGGTACTCAATAAAAAGCTGAATCATAAAAAAACATGGACCGATAAACTCATTGCTTTTATAGAAAGAAAGTACCAGCCCATTTTACAAAAAGTATTGGGGATTCCGAAGCTGGTAATTGGCACAACAGTTATATTGTTTGGTGTTGCTGTTCTTTTATTAACGAGAATGGGGGGAGAATTTATGCCATCGCTCGAAGAAGGTGATTTTGCAGTGGAAACGCGCCTTTTAACAGGTAGTAATTTAAATAGTTCAATTGCCTCTACGCAGGAGGCTGTTAAACTTTTGTTGGCCAACTTTCCAGAAATCACAAAAGTGGTTACAAAAATTGGTAGTGCAGAAATTCCTACCGACCCTATGCCTTTTGAAGCAGGTGACATGATGGTAATCTTGAAGGATAAAAAAGAATGGACTTCGGCCAAAACCTTTCCAGAACTCTCTGAAAAAATGACCGCCGTTTTAGAGCAGGTGCCTGGCATCACGGTAGGATTTCAATACCCCGTGCAAATGCGTTTTAATGAACTCATGACTGGCGCAAGACAAGACGTTGTTTGTAAAATTTTTGGTGAGAATTTAGATTCGCTAGCTGTATACGCATCTAGGTTAAATTCAATTGTACAAACTGTTGATGGGGCTGTTGATATTTATGAAGAACAAGTGACTGGTATGCCGCAGGTTGTTGTGAAATACAATAGAGATGCCATGGCTAAATATGGCGTGCACGTGTCAGATGTAAATAGAGTGGTTAATACCGCATTTGCAGGTCAGGTTACTGGCCAGGTGTATGAAGAGGAAAAACGTTTTGACATGGTGGTTAGACTTTCAGATAGTGCGCGAAAAAACATGGAAGATATTGCAGCACTTCAAATTTCAACAGCGCAGTGCACGCAAATTCCACTAGCGTATGTAGCGTCTATTACAGAAATTGAAGGCGTCAATCAAATACAAAGAGAAAATACAAAAAGAAGAATTATAGTAGGCTTTAATGTGGCTGGAAAAGACGTTCAAACAATTGTTCAGTCACTACAACAAAAAGTTGAAGCGCAATTAAATTTACCCAAAGGGTACACCATTGTTTATGGTGGTTCTTTCGAAAACATGACAGCTGCTAAAGAGCGACTGGCCATTGTAGTGCCCGTAGCTTTGTTATTGATATTTTTACTTTTGTATTTTGCTTTTGGTTCTTTTAAGCAAGGGCTACTTATTTATACGGCCATTCCACTCTCTGCAACGGGTGGCATTTTTGCACTCTGGATGAGGGATATGCCATTCAGTATTTCTGCAGGTGTGGGCTTTATTGCACTGTTTGGCGTAGCAGTATTAAATGGAATACTATTGGTTTCTGAATTTAATAGACTCAGGGCAGAAGGCTGGCATGACGTTAAGCGCATTGTGATTCATGCTACTAAATCAAAAATGAGGGCCGTACTCATGACGGCGCTTGTTCCATCGCTAGGGTTTATTCCAATGGCTATAAGTACAGGCGCCGGCGGTGAAGTGCAAAAGCCACTTGCCACTGTAGTGATTGGTGGGCTTATTCTTTCTACCTTATTAACCCTATTTGTTTTACCAGTTATGTATATACTTTTTGAAATGGGAATGAAATATATGAAAGGCAAAAAATTAATTGTCATGCTTGGTGCCTTGCTTATTGGGGCTTCTGCGCATTCGCAAGTAAGTATTCAGCTAAATGCTGCCATTGATAGTGCCATTAAAAACAATGCACAGTATAATGCAGGTAATTTACAAGTTGATTATGCACGTGCGATGGAAAAGACGAGCGCCGAAATTGATAAAACCGTATTTGATTTTGGGTATGGCAAGCTCAATAGTTTTCAAACAGACAACCGTTTTGGTGTTTCTCAGAGTTTGCAATTTCCTGCGGTCTATAAAAATCAAGCCGCTGCTAATAAGCTAGTTACTCAAATCGCACAAACATCGCAACTCATTAGGACGCAGGAGTTAACGAGGCTTGTAAAGCAGCAGTATTATCATATTTTATTAATGGAGCAGCAGCTGCAGCTATTAACCGCTGCAGATAGTTTTTACAATGCATTTTTAGCGCGTGCTAAAGAAAGGTTGTCAAGTGGTGCTTCTGATGTTTTGGAACTTGTTACTGCAGAAAATCAACTACTGCAAATACAAAATCAGCTGGGGCAGTTAAAGGCAGCAAAAAATATTGCGGTGGATCAGTTTAACCGAACTGTAAATACTTCGAGTAAAGTGCAGCCTTATAGTACCAGTATTGTGTATGATGGAGTGGTGTTGTCAAATATTGCACTGATTGAGTCAGCTCCTTTGGTACAGTTACAGCGGCAGCAAATTGATTTATCAGAAAAATTAGTGGCAGTAGAAAAGAGTAAATTAAATCCTTCTTTTTTACTAGGCTACAGCTCAATGACCATCAATGGATGGCAGGCTATTTCGCAAACCGCCGATAAATACTTTGGATCTTCTGATCGTTTTGGTGCGGTAAGTGTTGGTTTAATGGTGCCTATTTTTTCGGGGGCACAAAAAGCAAGAATTAGCGCTGGTTCTATTTTAGTGAAGCAAAAGAAATTAGAAGAAACGGCTGTAAAGCAGGATTTGCAAAAAAAAATACAAGAGGCTACGGCGCTTTATATTCAATATAAAAAAGCAATCGATGGTTATCACAAAAAAGGACTACCAGGTGCTGCATTACTTATGCAATCAGCTACTCAAAAATTAACATCGGGTGACATCAACTATTTAGACTGGGTGATGCTTATGAATCAGTCTATTCAAACACGCGCCAATTATTATATGGAAGTTGCTCAATACAACGATGCTGCTTTTGAATTAGAAAAATTAAATACAATACAATAATTACAATTCATTTATATGAAAACAATATCTATTTTATCTGCATCTATTTTAATATTAGCTGCCTGCTCTACAAAGGTTGAAAAAGAAAATGCAGTTGCAAAGGGTGAGGCTCAGGTAACAAATACCGTGACCCTTACTAAAGCTCAATTGGACTTGGCTAAATTAAGCATAGGAAATTTGAGCGCTATGCAAATGCATAAAACCATTAAAGTAAACGGCTTTATCGATGTCCCGCCTCAAAACATGTTATCTGTAAGTATCCCAATGGGAGGGTATGTTAAAAAAGCCAATTTAATTCCTGGCGAAAAAGTAAGCAAGGGTGAAGTGCTAGCGGTATTAGAGGACGCTTCTTATGTTAGCTTACAGCAGGATTATTTAACGGCAAAAAGTAAGCTTGTTTTTTTAGAGGCTGATTATAATAGACAAAAGGCATTAAATGCAAGTAAGAGCTCTAGTGATAGACAGTTTCAACTTGCTTTATCGGAATTTGAAAGTCAGAAGTACCTTGTTAAATCATTGAGTGAAAAACTACAATTAATGGGTATTGTTCCGGCTCAACTAAGTGAAAATAATATTTCTAAATCAATTGCTTTTAAATCTCCCATTAGTGGTTATGTAACTAAAGTAAATGTAAATGCAGGAAAATATGTAGCACCCACCGATGTTTTATTTGAAATCATGGATCCTTCCGATTTACATGCACGCTTGGTTGTTTTTGAAAACGATGCAACTGCTATCAAAAAAGGGAATAAAGTAAAATTCAGTGAAAATAATAAGCCTGGTAAAAGCTACGATGCCGAAGTGCATGTTATTACCCCTAATATAGAAAATGAGCGTACCACAGAAGTGCATTGTTATCTTATTAGTAAAAATACGGGCTTGTTTCCAGGTACTTTTGTAAACGCTGAAATTGAATTAAATAATGTAGAGGTTCAGGTAATTCCGGCTGCTTCTATCGTAAAGTGGCAAAACAAATCCCATGTATTTGTTGAAACAGCGGCTGTTACATATGTAATGATACCCGTTGTTACAGGCTTGGAAAGCAAGGGTATGGTTGAAATTGTTTCGGGAATTTCAGCTTCTCAAAAAGTCGTGGTAGCAAATGCTTACACTTTACTTATGAAACTAAAAAATAGTAGCGAAGAATAATTTTCTTATTTTTTTGCAACATTTAAAAAATCAACCTGATCTTGAACGTTGTAAAAACCTGCAATCTTTTGTATCACTGCTTCTACAACTGCGTCTGGACAACTAGCGCCACTGGTGATAAGTATTTTTACCTCGCTTTGTTCAGGTAAATAACTATCAAGTGTTTGTAGTTCTTTGGTGTTCCAGTTTCTATGTTCAATAGCTGATTTTGAAAGTAGTCTGTCCGGTCCGTCAATAAAATAGGTGGGTAGTTGTTGTTCGCAAAGTTCTACTAAGTGCGATGAGTTGCTGCTATTATAACCTCCAATAACAATGGCCAAATTGGCCTCGGTATCAAGCATGCCTTTAACAGCCGTTTGGTTGTCGCTTGTTGCATAACAAAGCGTATCTCTTGTATCTGCAAAACGAGTAGCAATGCTTTCGTCCGATAATTGATAGTGTTTTTTGATGGTCTCTTTTAAATATTCCGATATAGCTTGCGTGTCTGATGCTAATTGTGTTGTTTGGTTAACAACGCCAATTTTTGCTAAATCTTTGTTGATATCAAAATTAGGGGAGTAGCGTCCTTCAAACTCTTTATAAAATGCCTCCGCTTCATTTTCTCCAGTAATATATTTAGCAAGTGCAATGGTTTCTTCCATATCATTTACCACAACGGTAGGTGTATGATAGGAAGCATGAGAAAACGTGGCTCTTGTTTCTTCGTGTTTTGGTTTGCCATGTACAATTATACTATATCCTTTTTGGGCAATCTGTTCACTTCTATTCCAAACTTTTTCAACAAATGGACAAGTGGTATTGTATTTTTCTGTTGAAATCCCTTTGGCAGATAGTGTAGCTTCCATATCAAGTGTTGTTCCAAATGCCGGGATGATAACAACATCTTCATTTGTAAGTGTATCTAGCGGAATTAATGTTTTACCATTGGTGTCTTGTAAAAATTTAACACCTCTTGCAAGCAGGTCTTCATTTACTTGTGGGTTATGAATCATTTCGCTGAGTAGGAAAATTCTTTTACCCGGGTTTTCGTCGATGGTTCTAAAAGCAATTTCAATGGCATTTTCTACCCCATAACAAAATCCAAAATGTCTAGCTAAATAAATATGAACATTCCCAAGCTTCAATAAAGTTGGGGTAAAATCTTTTTTAAGCTTATCCTCGTCTTTTCGGTACTGTTTAATAGCACTAATAAGAGGGCTTCTATAGCCAGTAGGAACGTTAAACTGCTTCATAATACAAAGATAAGGGCATCTGTGAACCTGAAATAACAATCTGGGGGTAAACTTAGGCCGCTGAGTGTTACCTTTGCGCCATGCATTATGTATCTGTAGAGGGGCTCACAAAAAGTTACGGGATTAACCCGCTTTTCAATAATATTTCCTTTAATATCAACGAAGGGGACAAAATTGCCCTTATTGCGCGCAACGGGGTAGGAAAGTCTACACTTTTAAAAATCTTGGCGGGTCAGGAAACGACCGATAGTGGAAAGTTTTGGATCAATAAAGAGGTGACTGTCGCCCTTTTTGAACAAGACCCCATTTTTGACGAGGATAAAACGATTGTCGAAAATATATTTAAAGCCAATCATCCAATCATTAAGGCCATTCAAAAATATGAACTGGCTATGGAGGCCGAAGACGGTATGCTTATTTCAGATAGCATCATGGAAATGGATGATTTGGGGGCCTGGGATTTTGAGGCTAAAGTCAAACAAATTTTAGGCAAATTAAATATTCATCATCTTCAAAAAAAGGTAAACGAACTAAGTGGTGGTCAGCGCAAAAGAGTAGCGCTTGCAAAAACGCTCATTGATATTGGTTTTGAGCACCAGCATACATTACTTATGATGGATGAACCTACCAACCATTTGGATGTAGAAATGATTGAGTGGTTAGAGCATTACTTGAATGGCGAAAATATTACGCTATTACTTGTAACGCACGACCGTTATTTTTTAGACGCTGTATGTGATGAAATTTGGGAGCTTGAAAGAGAAAACATGTATGTATACAAAGGCGATTATGAATCGTACATGGAAAAAAAGGCAGCGCGTATAGACAGTGAGCAGGCCAGTATTGATAAGGCTAGAAACCAATACCGCAAAGAGTTAGAGTGGATGCGTAAGCAACCTAAAGCACGTACTACTAAAAGTAAGAGCAGGCAAGATAATTTTTATGAGGTAGAAGCTAGGGCCAAGCAAAAAATTGAAGACGCGCAGTTGCAACTAGAAGCTAAAATGAGTAGGCTTGGGGGTAAAATTGTTGAATTAAAAAAGGTTAATAAATCATACGGCGAACTAGAAATATTAAAAGGCTTTGATTATACTTTTTCGAAAGGAGAAAGGGTGGGTGTGGTTGGTAAAAATGGAATAGGAAAGTCTACCTTCTTAAATATCATTCAGGAACTTGAAACGCCAACAAGTGGTAAAGTAAATGTGGGTGAAACGGTTGTATTTGGTAATTTTTCTCAAACAGGCCTCGATGTTAAGCAAGATTTTAGGGTTATAGAATATGTGAAATCTTTTGCCGAAAGTTTTCCTTTGGCAAAAGGTGGAAGCATCAGTGCAGCTCAGTTTTTAGAGTTGTTTTTATTCCCTCCTGATAAGCAGTACACCTATTTGTCTTCATTAAGTGGTGGTGAAAAAAAGAGGCTTCATTTGTTAACCATCTTATTTAGAAACCCTAACTTTTTAATTCTAGATGAGCCTACCAATGACCTTGACCTACCTACGCTTGCGGTACTTGAAAGCTTTTTAACTGAGTATCAGGGTTGTGTAATGATTGTGTCGCACGACCGTTATTTTATGGACAGGCTAGTAGATCACTTATTTGTTTTTGAAGGCGGTGGTTTTGTAAGAGACTTCCCGGGCAACTATACCCAGTACCGTATCTGGCTTAAAGAACAGGAAACGGCCAAGGCAAATGGAACGAACAGTCCGGCCAAAGCGCCTGCCACTATTGAGCCTGCTGCACCAGTGGTTCCTGCTACTCCAAAAAAGAAAATGACTTTTAAAGAAAAGCATGAGTTTGAAAAGCTAGAAAAAGAGATGCCCGTATTAGAAGCCGAAAAAGTAAAATTAACGGCGCAAATGAGTAACGAAAATTTGAATTACGATCAAATTACTACACTTGCGGATGCGCTTACAAAAGTTACACAGTCTTTGGAAGAAATGGAACTACGCTGGCTGGCATTAAGTGAGATGGCGGAGTAGT
>CANEWV010000042.1 GCA_947442905.1 Chitinophagaceae bacterium
CATTATTTTTGTAGTTCTATGAAATCATTATTTACCCTCCTTGCTGCCTTACTTGTATTTCAGGCGCAGTCCCAAACCGAAAAGTGGGACCTTAAACGTTGTGTAGAATATGCGACCAGTCATAACATTTCTGTTAAACAAGCCGATATTCAGGCCCGAATTGCTGGGATACAGGTCAAGCTGTCAAAATTAGCTGTATACCCGTCTGTTTCGGGTAATTCTGGAATGGGGGTGCGATTTGGTAGATCTATCGACCCAACCACCAATGCGTTTTCCACCACACAATTTTTATATCAAAATATTGGTTTGTCTGGGGGCATGCAACTTTACAATTATGGTATCATTAAAAATAGTGTTGCTGTTGCAGATTTAAACGCTAAAGCAGCCCTAGCCGATATTGATAGAATTGCCAATGATATCTCATTAAATGTGGCTAATTTTTATTTAAACATATTAGCAGCGGCAGAGCAAGTGAAAATTACACAAGTACAAATTGCTCAAACATTAACGCAATTAGAAATCACTAAAAAAAGAGTGGATGCTGGTGCTTTACCAGAATTAAATTTGGCTGAAATACAGGTGCAGCTTGCGTCTGATAGTAGTAATTATGTTGGTGCTTATACTGGATACGAGCAAAATATTTTGAATTTACAAGGGCTATTAAATGTAGATCCAGCAGTACCATTTGAAGTGGCTACGCCTAATATTAGTGCCATTCCAATTCCAAGTTTTGCAGATTTGCAACCAGCCATGGTGTATGAAATGGCCCTTGGAACGCAGCCTTTACAAAAAGCAAATGTCATCCGTTTAGAAGCTGCAAAAAAATCGGTATTAGTAGCCAAAGCGCAGCAATATCCAACCTTAACTGTAGGCGGCAATTTGGCATCTAATTTTTCCAATTCATTTAGAAGAACAACGGGCGCTAGCTTTTTAGGTTACGGAACACCCATGCCTGGTTTTGATCCAAAAGTTTCTATTGGAGGCCAAGATTATTTCGTACAAAGCCCGATGTATAAACTCAATCAAACCAACCGAAACATCAGTGAAATATGGGATGGCTGGTCTAAACAGCTCAGTAATAACTTTGGTCAGAACATCGGATTTAACCTATCTGTTCCCATTTTTAATGGCGGTCAGGCCAAAGGCGCCTATCAACGTGCTAACCTTAATGTAAAATCTGCGGAGTTGCAAAAAGAGCAAGCAGATATTACCTTAAAGCAAAATATTTATACGGCGTATAACAATGCAACCGCTGCGTTACAAAAATTAAATGCAAGCACCAAAGCTGTTGAAACCTCACAAAAGGCCTATGATTTTGCTGTAAAAAGATATGAGGTAGGCCTTTTAAGTTCACTTGATTTAATCACCAATCAAAATAATTTATTGCGTGCTAAAGTGCAACAACTAAGCAACCAATACGATTATATATTTAAGATGAAAGTGCTTGAGTTCTATAAAGGACAGGGTATAACACTTTAATACATCATCATAACATTTTTAAAAAGTTTGAAATACAATATCATGAATAAAAAATTACTTTGGACGATCGTATCACTTGTTGTTTTAATTGTTTTGTTTGTAACGCTTAAAAAAACGGGCGTGATTGGAAAAGAAGATGGGCTTACCGTTTCTGCAGAAAAAGCAGCGATGCGCACCATCATTGAAACTGTAAATGCAAGTGGTAAAGTATATCCAGAAATCGAAGTAAAAGTGAGTCCAGATATCAGTGGAGAAATTGTTGAGTTAAATGTAAACGAAGGGGATAGTGTAACCAAAGGTCAAGTATTGGCCCGTATCTACGCAGACATTTATTCTACCCAGCGTGATCAAGTAGCTGCAGGTGTAAACCAAGCTAGAGCGCAGCTAGCTAATTCTAGCGCAAGTATCATTGGTTTAAAAGCAACACTTGAAAACACGAAGCAGGTGTATGATCGTCAGCTTAAGTTATATAACGACAAAGTAACTTCTCGTCAAGAATTTGAACAAGCGGAACAGGCCTATAGATCTGCAGAAGCAAATTATAATGGTGCTAAAGAAGGTCTTAAAGGAACCCAGGCTGCTATCAGTGGTGCAGAAGCACAACTAGCACGTGCTAATAAAGATTTATCTCGAACAACGCTTGTAGCGCCAATGAATGGTATTATTAGTTTACTCGCCGTTAAAAAAGGAGAGCGTGTTGTAGGTACAGCACAAATGGCGGGTACCGAGATGATGCGTGTAGCAGATATGCGTAGTATTGAAATTAGAGTTGATGTGGGTGAAAATGATATACCAAAAGTTAAAATTGGTGACACAGCGGTTGTAGAAGTAGATGCTTACACCAATAGAAAATTTAAAGGCCTTGTATACAAAATTGCAAATCCAATAACTGCTGGATCAGCTGCAGGAGGCGGAAGTGCTGAGGTAACCAACTACAAAGTGCATATCCGTTTATTGCAAAGTAGTTATCAAGATTTATTGGTGGCTGGCAATAGTTTTCCTTTTAGACCAGGGATGAGTGCTAGTGCAGATATTCAAACCAAAACAAAAGTCAACGTTTTGTCTATTCCTTTAAATGCAGTTACGACAAGAGATAAATCAGAAGCGAAAGCAGGCGCAAGTTCTGGTAAAGAAGATAAAAAAGAAGAAGCTGCTCCAGCTTCAGACAAAAAAACATTAGAATCTGATGATTCTGAAGAAGTGGTATTTGTGCTACAAAAAGACAACCATGTTAAAAAGGTAAAAGTAAAAACAGATATTCAAGACCTTAATTTCATCGAAATTGTTAGCGGCATTGCGGCAGGTGATCAAGTTATCACAGGTCCTTACAATATAGTGAGCAAGCTTATTAAAGATAGTAGCCTAGTAAAAGTAGTAAGTAAGGATAAGCTTTTTGAAGACAAGAAAAAAGACTAAGATTTTCAATAAAAAATCCTTTCGTATCTTTGTGGTTGATTAACAACCAAATTAGATATGCGTTTTGGAATTATCGGAAGCGGAAGTTGGGCAACAGCACTTGCTAAAATCTTAACAGATAATGGTCATGATATTCATTGGTGGGTTAGAAATGCTGAAACCATTCAATACATTCAAAAACGCAAGCACAATCCACATTATTTAAGCGCTGCTTATTTTAATCAGGCACAACTTCAATTAACGGATAACGTGCAGGATCTGGTGGCCGCAGTTGATGTTATTGTGGTAGCTGTTCCTTCTGCCTATGTAAGTTCCATTTTTGAAGGTATTGACGCCAATTTATTGAAGGGTAAAAAAATTGTATCGGCAGTAAAAGGTATTTTACCAGATCATAATGTACTGCTCAATCAATACCTGCAAGCCAATTTTAATTTTCCGTTGGACCATTATTTTACGCTACTTGGTCCTTGTCACGCAGAAGAAGTGGTCGCCGAAAAACTCTCCTATTTAACTTTTTCTGGAACTACACATGAAGCAGCGCAGGAAATAGCTTCCTATTTTAATTGCGAATACATCAATACGGTAGTGAATACCGATATCAATGGCTCACAATTTGCTTCTGTTTTAAAAAATATTTATGCGCTAGGTGCTGGTATTGCACATGGGCTTGAATACGGTGATAACTTTTTAAGCGTTTATATTGCTAATTGCGCCAATGAAATGGCTAATTTTTTACAAAAATGTGATCACTCGGAAGGGGCTAGCAAAGCTGCGGAGCCTCCAAATTATAACGCTTCGGTATATTTAGGTGATCTACTTGTTACTTGTTACTCTTTGTATAGTAGAAACCGAACTTTTGGCAATATGATTGGTAAAGGGTACTCTGTTAAATCGGCTCAGCTTGAATTAAACATGGTAGCCGAAGGTTATAACGCTAGTAAGTGTATTTTTGAAATCAATCAGGCGTACGGTGCGGAAATGCCTATTGCTACAGCAATCTATCAAATTTTGTGGAAGCATGTGCACGCCGCAAATGGCTTTGCAGAGGTTGAAAAAATCCTATTTTAATGTTGCTGTAGCTACACTTCAAAAAAATCAGCGGCAATGCCGTCTAAAAAAAACTTTCCCTGATCGGTTGCTATCAAAAAAAGTGCTTGCTCCATTAATTGACCTTGATTAATATAATGTGCTGCTATTTTTTTTGTTCTATTAACAGTGTTGTCTCCAAATCTTTCATGTAAATATTCATACGAACAACCTTCAATGGTTCGAAGCGATGTCATGATATATTCATTGTATTGTGTTGCTAGTGATAATGTTTCTGACTCAAACGGCACGATGCCTTTTTCGATGCTACTTATATATAGCGCATTGTTTGCAATATTCCATTGACGTGAACTTCCAGTAAATGAATGTGCAGAAGGGCCTATGCCAAGGTATTTTTTTTGTTGCCAATAGCTGGTATTGTGCTTGCTTCTGTAACCCGGCAATGCAAGGTTGGAAAGCTCGTAATGTTCATATCCCGCATGTGTTGCATGCTTTGTTAGTAGTTCAAAATGGACAGCTTGTTTTGCTGTATCGATATCTTCTTTTTCTCCTTTTAAAATAAGCGCATTGAGTGGTGTTTTGGGCTCTACTGTTAATGCATAACAAGACAAATGTTGTACTTCTAGTGCAACAGCTTTGTCAATATTTTGTATCCATTTTTCATTTGTAAGAGTAGGGATACCATAAATAAGGTCTATTGAAATATTATGGATGCCAACTGCTTTTGCAAGTTCAATGGCCTGAACGGCAGCTTCTGATCTGTGCGCACGATTCATCCAAATAAGGTCTTCGTTGACAAACGATTGCACACCTATACTAAGCCTATTGATACCCATCGATTTTAATGATATCAGTTTTTCTCTTGTGATATCATCAGGGTTGGCTTCTAGGGTGATTTCTATTTGTGCAGAAAGGTTAAAATACTTTTTAATGGTGGCAAGTATTTGAGCGGTAGCATGACTCGGTAAAAGTGAAGGGGTGCCACCTCCAAAATAAATAGTATCTATTAATGCGTTTGGCGCTTCAAAAAAATGCTTTTGCAATTCTATTTCTTTGCAGAGAGCTTGTACCATGGGGTCTAATAATTTGGTAGAAGCGCTGAAATGAAAATTACAATAGTGGCAGGCCTGTTTGCAGAAAGGAATATGGATGTAAATGCCTGCCATGTAAATGTTTATGTCGCAAATCTACCAAATACTTGCTACTATGCCGTTAATGTTAGACTAAGCTCCTTATTTTTGTAGCCATGCGATCCCGTTATTTGTTATTCATTGTAGTTTTTTTGAGTGCTTCCCTTTTTATAGGCACTAGCCTCTTGGCTCAACAAAAACCAGATAGCACTTCTAACATTGACACCACGTCCATTATTCCTTCTGCAGATTCAATAACTAAAAATCGAACACAAAGAGCAACAGATTCCCTTCTGGTGCTTCAGAAAAAAAAGTCAATTAGGGATACCGCATCTTATAAAAAACTAATGACGCATCCTTATTTACCGATGCAAACGAAGCCTTCTTTTCGAATCAATGAACTTCGTATTGCGGCTAGTTTTGATGGCAGGTTTTACTTGATTATTGGAATGCTGTTTTATTTGGCATTTATAAAAGTAACATTCCCCAAGTACTTTTCTAATGTTTTTGAGCTCATTTTCCAAAGTCCTATAAGGCAAAAACAAACGAGAGAGCAGTTGCAGCAAAATAATTTGGCTTCTCTGTTTAGTAATATTTTATTCATTCTCAACGCATCTATTTTTGTATCCCTGATTGCTGTTAAAAATGGATGGGTAGATTTGTCATTGTATAGTTGTATTGCATATAGCGCTGTTGGATTTACAGCCCTCTATTTATTCAAATTTTTATTTTTATGGCTATCTGGCTGGCTCTTTTCACAGGGGGAAGCTATTGGTAATTATAGCTTTATTGTTTTTTTGACCAATAAAGTAATGGGTGTTTTTTTAATACCGGCTATTTTATTATTGGCATTTTCTCCCGAATCTGTTCAAGATTTTGCCTACAATAGTGCCTTAATCGTCATCAGTATCCTCTTTGTTTATAGGTACCTTGTATCCTTCTCTATTGTAAGGGCTTCTTTGAAGGTGAGCGCCTTCCATTTTTTCTTGTACCTTTGCACCTGCGAAGTACTTCCTATGTTGGTTTTATATAAATTGACCATGGATTTTATTAGCGGAACTTTTTAACTTTGCACAATCTTAGATAAGTAGCATGGCAAAAATCGGATCAAAAACTGGAACAGCTGTTAAAGCGGTCGCTCCTAAAAGAATTTTAATTTCTCAGCCAAAACCGGAAAGTGATAAATCTCCTTATTACGATTTAGAACGCAAGTACCAGGTAGAACTGGTTTTCCATCCATTTATTAAATTAGATGGTATTCCGGCTAAAGATTTTAGAAAACAAAAGATTGATATAGCTGCTTACACGGGTGTCATTTTTACCAGCCGAAATGCCATTGATCATTTTTTTCGTACCGCAGAGGAAATGAAATTATCTATTAGTCAAGACACAAAATACTTTTGTATTACGGAGGCTGTTGCGCTTTACCTTCAAAAATTTATTTTATATCGTAAGCGTAAGGTTTTTTATGGTGCAGATGGATCTAGTAAAAGTATGCTTGATGTAATCAATAAACATAAAGAGAATGAAAAGTTCTTGTATGTATGTAGTGAAAATCAGCAGGACAATGATATTTGCGGTTGGCTTAAACTACACAAATGTAGTTTTGAATTAGCATTCATGTACCGCAGTATTAGCAATGACATCACACCTTTATTTCAGAAAAAAGGGTTTGAAATCATTTGTTTTTTTACCCCGAGTGGCGTAAAAAGTTTATTTGATAATTTTCCAGATTTCAAACAAAATAAAATTGTTATCGGCGCTTTTGGAAGTAATACGTCTAAAGCTGTTGAAGACGCTACACTCCGCTTGGATATTAAGGCGCCAGTTCCTCAACGAACTAGTTTAGTTGCGGCTTTAGACCACTATTTGCAATCGCTTGTTGCAAAAAAATAATCTTTTTGCAAACGAATTATTCAACGCCCAATTTATTAATAAAGGAAACGAGCCTTTACCTACTTCAGCATGCGTATAATCCGGTGGAGTGGCATCCATGGGGAGAAGCTGCATTGCAACTTTCTATAGATTTAGACAAACCCATTTTAGTGAGTATTGGATATGCTGCCTGTCATTGGTGTCATGTAATGGAGCGTGAAAGTTTTGAGGATGCCGCAACTGCAAAAATCATGAACGATCACTTTGTTAATATTAAAATTGACAGAGAAGAGCGTCCTGATTTAGATCATATTTATATGGACGCGGTGCAAGCTATGACCGGCAGTGGTGGGTGGCCACTCAATGTTTTTTTGACGCCCGATAAAAAACCTTTTTATGGAGGCACTTATTTTCCGCCTGAACCAATGCACAATAGAGCAAGTTGGAAGGATGTTTTACTTGGAATTGCAAAAGGCTTTAAAGAAAATAGAGATCAGATAGATGCGCAGGCGCAAAAATTAACCGAGCATTTATTAAGTTCCAATGCTTTTGGATTTCAAAATAATAATGCGATTGCAGCACCTGGTTTAAGTGATATGGATGCGGCTGTATCTGCGCTATTAGCACAGGCAGATACCCTTTGGGGAGGCTTTGGCGGGGCTCCTAAATTTCCACAAACGGCATCGATTCGTTTTTTATTAAGGTATCATTATTTTAATCCTACACATAATGCTTCATTGGAACATGCTTTATTGTGTTTGGATAAAATGATTGAGGGCGGCATTTATGATCAATTAGGAGGCGGGTTTTCTAGGTATAGTACCGATGCGCAGTGGCTCGCTCCGCACTTCGAAAAAATGCTATACGATAATGCACTTTTAGTAACAACATTATCAGAAGCCTATCAAATAACTAAAAAAGAATCTTACCATAAAGCCATAACAGAAACACTTGCGTTTATAGAAAAAGAATTGATGGATCCTGATAGTGGTTTTTTAAGTGCACTTGATGCAGATAGTGAAGGAGTAGAAGGAAAATTTTATACATGGTCCGCAACAGAAATTACCCAGTTATTAAAAAACGATGCACCATTATTTATGGCGTACTATGGTGTAACAGAAGCTGGTAATTGGGAGCATACTAATATTTTACATACACCACAATCTACTGCTGCTATTGCTCAAACGCTTGGTATCATTGAATCTGAAATATTGCTAACCATTCAAAATTGCAATGTTGTTTTGATGTTAGAGCGAAACAAACGAATTAGACCTCAAACAGACGACAAACAATTATTGGGTTGGAACGCGCTCATGAATACAGCATGTAGTAAAGCATATGCGGCTACCGGAAATAAGAAATATTTAATACGCGCACAGCAAAACATGGCGCATTTATTTGATCATTTCAAAAATGCAGATGGCGAAGGTTGGTTTCATACCTACAAAAATGGAGTTGCAAAAACACCTGCATTTTTAGATGATTATGCGTATTTAATTGAAGCGCTCATTCAACTACAAACCGTTTCTGGAGATTTGCACTGGCTTGAAAAAGCTGGAGAAATAACAGAATATGTGCATGCGCATTTTATAGAATCTAGTACTGGATTTTACTTTTATACCCACGATGCTCAAACAGACGTTATTGTAAGGAAAAAAGAAGTGTATGATGGTGCAACCCCAAGTGGTAACGCTGTAATGGCGGGCAACTTGCTTCATTTAGGTGTCGTTTACGGGAATGGCCAGTATTTGTCCTTAGGTAAGCAAACCTGTTTATCGCTATTACCGGCAATTACTAAACATCCTGGCTCATTTGGGGTTTGGGCTTCGGTTTTATTAAATCAACTGGTAGATTTTAGGGAATTAACCCTTGTTGGTCCGGGTGTTTTGCCCTATTTGGAAGCTGCACTTCCCTTTTTCAGACCCAATCTAATCTTAAATATTTCAGAAAATCGGCTAACAAGTATTTTAGCGATTTCCCAAAAAATAATTGATAATCAACAAGTTACATTTCAATTGTGTGAAAATCATACCTGCCAATTGCATCAACTTACTGATTTTGACAGTTTTTTAGCAATTGTGTAACATGTAATCATTTATTTTGCAGTTCAGTTTTAGCCACTACACCGGCAAAACAGTGAAACATAAAAAAATTTACTACTGAATAGATTTTTACCCTGGATCATTAATTTATTGGTTTTTAAGCGCTAAAACTCAGGTTTCTGACGTTTCAAA
>CANEWV010000043.1 GCA_947442905.1 Chitinophagaceae bacterium
ACAATTAGGTTCTCCAAATGCATCACCCATTACGCTTGACACATGCGCTGTATTTAATAAGTACATGCTAAAGTCGGCGGCATTTTTTATGGTTTCGCCATGTACAGATTTACCGTAGTATGCACTTACATCGGGGAATACATAAAACGCACCCTGCGGTTCAAAGCAAATAAACCCAGGCATTGCTTTTACAAGTTCTAATGTTCTTGTTCTTCTACGCGTGAATTCTTCGGTCATTTCAATTGAAGGAGTAAGATCACCAGTAAGTGCAGCAACAGCTGCTTTTTGTGTAATAGAACAAGTGCCACTTGTAAACTGTCCTTGTAATTTTTCCATGGCTTTTGCAATAGTCGTATTAGATGCGGTGTAACCAAGTCTCCA
This sequence comes from Chitinophagaceae bacterium, assembly GCA_947442905.1. The sequence goes on from CANEWV010000043.1 coordinate 382, forward strand.
ACCGGTCATTGCAAAGCCTTTGCTCAAACCATTGATTACGACTACTTGGTCTTTAATTTCTGCAAATTGCGCAATACTTTCATGCTTACCTTCAAAATTAATGTACTCGTATATTTCGTCAGATAAAATAATAATGTTTGGATACTTTTTAAATACGTCTACTAAGGCTGTTAATTCGGCAAGTGTATACACAGCACCAGAAGGATTACACGGCGACGAAAACATAAATACTTTTGTCTTTGGTGTAATAGCAGCTTCAAGTTCGGCGGCCGTTATTTTAAATTGATTGGGAACAGTAGTTCTAATTTCAACCACTTTACCTCTTGCAATTTTTACAAGTTCCGAATAGGTTACCCAGTATGGTGTAGGAATAATAACTTCATCTCCTTCATCTACTAGTGCTAAAAGAGCATTCGCTAAACTTTGTTTGGCACCGGTTGATGTCACAATATTTTCTGGCAGATAATCTAAATTGTTGTCTCTTTTTAATTTGGTACAAACCGCTTCTCTTAAATCTGCAAAACCAGCAACAGGGGTGTAGTGGCTCCAGTTATCATTGATGGCTTTGATGGCAGCGTCTTTAATGTGCTGCGGGGTATCAAAATCAGGTTCTCCTAAACTGAGGTCAATAACATCAACGCCTTTAGCCCTTAATTCACGACCTAATTTGGCCATTTTGAGGGTTTCTGGTTCAGCGAAACGGTCAAGGAGTGTAGAAAGTTGCATGTTTACATTTATTATATAATGTTAAAATGGGTTAGAGTGCGGAGCAAAGTTCGTGAATCTTGGCTTACCATAACGTCCTCTAAAGCAGTGGATCGCTTAATGGGGATAAGTTGGCCTCTGTTTATATATGCTACTTTTTGCTAACTTTCGTTAGTTTTGTATCAATAGCAATTGTATAATGGCGGAGCATGATTTTATATCGGTTTTTGACATGTTTAAAATTGGTGTGGGTCCTTCTAGTTCCCATACCCTTGGTCCATGGCGGGCAGCACTAGACGTCATGGAAAAGTTGGATGCTTCCCATAAAACCGCTCCCATTCATTCCATCACTATTTTACTCTATGGTTCACTGGCCAAAACAGGCAAAGGGCATGGTACCGATATTGCGGTGATGCTAGGGTTAATGGGATATGATCCTGTAACCATCGATATTGGTGTAATGGACGAACTAGTAAGTGAAGTATCTACAAAGCAACTATTGACCTTAAAAAATCATGGACAAATTTCTTTTGATCCTACAAATCATATTGCGTTTTTAAAAACCGAATCACTTCCTTTTCATCCCAACGGATTAACATTTTTAATTGAACTAAAAGACGGAAATAAAATAGCAGAAACTTATTTTTCGGTAGGGGGTGGTTTTATTGTACAAGAGGGGAATGGTCTTGAAAAAAAAGAAGTGATAGATGTTCCATTTACCATCGAGCATGCCAATGATTTACTGCATTGGTGTATGAAAACGGGTTTAACCATTAGCGATATTGTTTTTGAAAACGAACTTACAAGACGCAGTGAATCCGAAATAAATGAAGGGGTACTAAAAATTTGGTATGCCATGCGTGCATGTATGTATCGTGGGGTACACAAAGAGGGTATGTTACCCGGTGGGCTAGAAGTGAAGCGCAGAGCGGCTGCTATGAACAAGCGTTTACTAAAAGATGCAGCTTACGATGGATACGATGCATGGGTATCTCTGATACAACAAGGCGGCAATGATTTTAGTTATATTCTAGATTTTGTAAGTGTGTTTGCACTTGCTGTCAATGAAGAAAATGCATCTTTTGGAAGGGTGGTAACTGCACCTACCAATGGTGCTGCTGGTGTAATACCTGCAGTGCTCCAATATTATATTTGTTTTTGCGCGCATGGAAAGACTTCAAAAGAATTAGAAGAAAATATTATTACCTTTTTACTAACTGCATCAGAAGTAGGTAGCTTGTTTAAAAAAGGGGCAACCATTTCTGCGGCGATGGGTGGTTGTCAAGCAGAGATTGGAGTTTCAGCTGCAATGGCAGCTGCGGGCTTAACAGCATTAATGGGTGGGTCACAACGACAAGTACTCATGGCTTCTGAAATAGCTATGGAACATCATTTAGGGCTTACTTGTGATCCTATTGGTGGGCTGGTTCAAATACCATGTATAGAGCGTAACACCATGGGTGCTGTTAAAGCAATTACAGCTTCACAACTCGCGCTACAAGGCACGCCCGATTTTGCAATTGTAAGTTTAGATAAAGTGATTCAAACCATGTGGGATACAGCACAAGACATGAATAGCAAATACAAAGAAACAGCAGATGGTGGACTCGCCGTTCACGTTCCCATTAGTTTATCTGAGTGCTAAGTAAAATGTAATTTAATATTTGGTCTTATACCAATTCTTCGTCTGGCACCAACGCATAATTTTTTATTTCATTGTACAGTGTGCCACGCTCAATAGGTTCTCTTTTTACTTGTTTGATGAGTCGCACAAGCTCGGCAGTGCTCATAGTAGGTGTTTGTTCTTCACTACCGGCCATGGCATATATTTTTGTTGAATCATCGATAGTGCCATCCATATCATTTACACCAAACGATAATGTGAGCTGCGCATTTTCTCTACCAAGCATCGGCCAGTAGGCTTTGATGTGCGCAAAATTATCCATGTAAATGCGGGATACGGCGTACATGCGCATGTCCTCTATGGTTGTAGACTCTGCAATATGGCTCATGTCATTGTCTTGGTTGCGAAACTTTAGAGGAATAAAAGTATTGAAGCCGCCAGTTTCATCTTGAAGTTGGCGTAAGCGTTCCATATGATCTATACGGTGCCAGTATTTTTCGATGTGGCCATATAATAGTGTAGCATTGCTATGCATGCCTAATTGGTGCGCCACTTTATGCATGTGCAGCCAACCATTTGCATCTACTTTATCTTCACAAATTTGTTGTCTGATTTCTGGATGAAATATTTCGGCGCCACCACCTGGTAATGAATCGAGCCCTGCCGCATGTGCAAGCTTCATGCCTTCCTCTAACGTAACTTTTGCTTTTTTAAACATGTAATCAAGCTCTACGGGTGTAAAACCTTTGATGTGCAAATCCGGACGATGTGCTTTGATGGCTTGTAATAGTTCTAGAAAAAAGGCAAGGTTCATTTTAGGATGAACGCCACCTACAATATGCACTTCAGTTACGGGTTTGCCGTCGTAACTTTTTACAATATGCATCATTTGCTCGATGCTTAATTCCCAACCTTCTTCTCTGTTTGCATATAGTTTAGAGTAGGAACAAAATTTACAAGAGAATACACACACATTGGTGGGTTCGATATGAAAATTTTTATTGAAATATGTTTTGTTGCCGTGCTTTTGTTCGCGCACAAAATTAGCAAGGGTACCTAGCCAAGACAAAGAACCTTTTTCAAAAAGCGTGACACCTTCATCAAATAAGATGCGCTCTTTGTTCATTATTTTATTGGCAATACGTTGTAGTTCTTTGTCTTTTGTTGCTTCAACCAATGAAACAATAGCCGCTCTATTAGTACCCATCACGCAGTCATTTATTTAGAGTGCAAAGTTACAACAAGTTTAAGATTAACCCATTAAAATACCGGCGATACTAGCAGATAAATAAGAAGCTAAAGTACCGCACAATAAAGCTTTTAAGCCTAGTTTGGCAAGGTCGGCTCTACGACTTGGGGCTAGTTCTCCAATACCACCAATTTGCATACCTACGCTGCTAAAATTTGCAAAACCGCAAATAGCGATACTTACAATTAAAAGTCCTTTTTCTGATACGATTGGAACCGCTTTTGTGGTTAAATTGTTAAACGCAACAAACTCGTTGATGGTTAATTTTTGACCGAGTAGGGTAGCTGCATTTGCTACGTCTTGTCCTGGAACACCCATGGCCCAAGCCATTGGATAAAATATTTTGCTAAAAATAAAATCAAGTGATAGGCCTGGGTAAACAAGACCAAGCATATAGTTTAAAAAGGCGATTAAGGCAATAAAACCAATCAGCATGGCAATTACGTTAACGGCAATTTTCATACCATCACTAGCGCCATGTGAAATGGCATCAATGATATTACTGTAAGGGCTTTTAACTTCTAATTTTACTTTTCCCATGGTTTCCGATTCTTCGGTTTCTGGGAAAACAATTTTTGAAATAACAAGTGCACCAGGAGCGGCCATTAAACTCGCCGTTAATAAATACTCAGCTTTGGCACCCATATTAGCATACACAATTAATATACCACCTGCGATACAGGCAAGACTGCCACTCATACTAGCGAGTAGCTCACTTTTTGTCATACCATTTAAATACGGACGAATCATTACCTGTGCTTCTACCTGTCCTACAAAAGCACTCGCTACATTACTTAATGCCTCTGCACCACTTACACGCATGATAAAGTTCATGGCTTTTGCAATGATGGAAACAATAAATTGCATCACACCAAAGTGGTATAAAATAGCGACCAGCACACAAACTAATATAATGGTTGCGGTTACGCTAAAAGCAAATACAAAACCACCTTGTCCAAAATCTTTAACACCATCAGGTGCATTAACCATCACACCACGGTATACAAACGCAACGCCCTCTCTGGCAAAACGTTCAATTTTTTCCATGCCATGTCCTAATTTTTTAAAAAACCAGGTAACTGGAGGTACTTTTAAAACAAGAACCGCAATAACAACCTGCAATAACATACCACTCACGACTAATCTATAATTGATCCTTTTTTTATTGTTTGAAAATAAAAAGGCAATGGCAAGAATTAGGATAATACCTAGTACGCCGTGAAATTTATCCATGCTATTTTTTTAGGCTGGGTTAAAGTGGTAAGATACGGGTCTTACATTAAAGATTGTATCTTTTTGTCAAGCACCGACTTAGGAACTGCGCCAATTTGTTTGTCTACAATTTGACCACCTTTGATAAATAAGATGGCAGGGATAGAAGTGATGCCATAGTTAACACTTAAATTAGGGTTGTTGTCTACGTTTACTTTTCCAATATTTACTTTGCCTTCGTACTCTTTTGCTAATTCTTCAATAACGGGTCCGATAGCTCTGCAAGGTCCACACCACTCAGCCCAAAAATCTACTAATGTTAATTTGTCACTGTCTAATACGGTTGCCTGAAAGTTGGCATCTGTTAATTCTAAAGCCATCATTTTTTATTTAAAATTGTAAGTAAAATTTAATCATTAAGAAGTGTCAAATTTAAATCCAAACCCTGCAACTGCCACATTGACTTTTCCACATTAGCCAACAAGTCCCACTTGCACCTCCACGTCCGGATTACCGAGTAAAAAGCCTGCCATTTCATCATTCATTTGAAAACCTTTATCAAAACTATATAAACTTACCAACAGGTTCTCTTTAGGTTCCAGCACATTAAAGCGGAGGCTAGACTTACCTGGGTACTTTTTAATATTGGTTTCAATGAAGTCAACAAACTGTGGTGTGAGGGAAGCAGCGTGCACATTGATGTCTAAACTCCTGGTTAAATTTTGTTTTACAGACTCTAATAAATTGATGGAACTTACTTTAAAATCAAATTCGTTGGGGCGGTTATAGCGCGGTCTAAAAAATCCATTGAGCAAAACGTTTTGACCTTTTTCTAAATAGTTTTGAAACTTAATATAGTCTTCGCTCCACAAAATAAATTCTGTTTTGCCACTAAAATCTTCGATCGAAAATGAGCCAAAGTTTTTACCTGTTTTTGTAACACGGTGTTGTACATCAATAATAAGTCCGGCCACTTTAATGGCACGTCCAGGATTGGGTTGAAGTTGCAGTGTTTCTTTTATTTCATTGAAATCTGCAATATTGGTAATGCCATAATAACGCAGTTCAAATTTAAAATGATCTAACGGATGACCACTCATAAACATGCCTGTTACATCTTTTTCATATTCGAGTAATTCGGTGAGGGTCCAAGGTTCTGTCTTGGTCAGCTTTGGAACCGGCACTTGCATCGCAGAAGAAAGGTCGCCAAAAAGGGTATTGGTAGATCCTGCACTTAAACTTTGAAGTGCTTGTCCGTAGTTGATAATTTTTTCGAGTCCAGAAACGCGTTCGCCATCTGGTATTTTAAAATACTGTGCTCTATGAAAATCTGTAAAGCAATCAAAAGCACCAGAGTAAGCTAAACTTTCTAATGATTTTTTATTGACACTTCTACTAATCACTCTTTTGATAAAATCAAAAATAGTAGGGAAGTGTCCGCCTTTTTCTCGCTCCGCTATAATAGTTTCAATTGCTGCTTCACCAACGCCTCTTAACCCACCGAGTCCAAACCGGATTTCTCCTTTTTGGTTTACGGCAAAACCGTTTAGTGATTCATTGATATCTGGCCCCAGTACTTTTATGCCCATGCGTTTACACTCTTCCATAAAGAAGGTGATTTTTTCAATACTACCTGCGTTGTTTAAAACCGCTGACATATACTCTCCAGGGTAGTGTGCTTTTAAATACGCTGTTTCATATGCTACATACGCATAGCAAGTAGAGTGTGATTTGTTAAACGCATATTGTGCAAATGCTTCCCAGTCGGTCCAAATTTTTTCCAATACTTGTGCGTCATGACCTTTGCTGGTGGCACCTTCTACAAACTGTGCTTTCATTTTATCCAGCACCGATTTTTGCTTTTTACCCATGGCTTTACGCAGTACATCGGCGTCGCCTTTTGTAAAGCCGCCAATTTTTTGGCTTAGTAACATTACCTGTTCTTGGTATACCGTAATACCATAAGTTTCAGATAATATTTCTTTCATTTCATCGAGGTCATAACTGATGGTTTCGCGGCCATGTTTACGGTCAATGAAATTGGGTATGTATGCCATGGGCCCCGGTCTGTACAGGGCGTTCATGGCAATTAAGTCGTCAAATTTATCGGGCTTTAATTCGCGTAAATATTTTTGCATGCCCACACTCTCAAATTGGAAAGTGGCATTGGTTTCTCCTTGTTGGTAAAGCTTAAATGTTTTTTCGTCGTCTAGTGGAATGGTGTCTAAATCAATAACAACGCCATGGTTTTGTTTGATCAGCGCAAGCACCATTTTTAAAATAGAAAGGGTTTTAAGCCCCAAGAAGTCCATTTTAATAACGCCTGCATCTTCAATAATACTGCCTTCAATTTGTGTTACCCACAAATCAGAATCTTTAGCGGTTGCCACCGGAATTAAGGTGGTTAAATCTTGCGGTGCAATGATAATACCCGCTGCGTGTATCCCTGTGTTTCGAACAGAGCCTTCTAATCTTTCTGCTTCTTTTAATACCTGCGCACGAATATCGTTGCCTCTATAAATTTCTCTAAGCTTTTTGACATTGTCAATATCCTCTTGTTGATAGCCTTCTTTTTCTTCTAATGATTTAGGACCCTCTTTAATCGTGATAGGTGCGTGAAGTACACGGCCAAGCTCAGTACCTGGTTTGTCGGGTACGAGTTTTGCAAGCACGTTACTTTCGGCAAGTGGTAAATCAAGTACACGCGCCACATCTTTGATACTCATTTTAGCAGCCATGGTACCATAGGTAATAATCTGCGCAACCTGGTTTTTTCCATATTTATCTACTACATAATCGATTACTTTTTGACGACCTTCATCATCAAAGTCCGTATCGATATCGGGCATGCTCTTACGATCTGGATTTAAGAAACGCTCAAATAGTAAATTATACTTAATAGGATCAATATTGGTAATGCCAATACAGTAAGCCACCACAGAACCGGCTGCCGATCCACGACCTGGCCCAACAAAAACACCCATTTCACGACCCGCTTTAATAAAGTCACTTACAATTAAGAAGTAACCCGCAAAGCCCATTGTTTTAATGGTAAAAAGTTCAAAGTCGAGGCGTTCCTGAATTTCTGGTGTTACATCGTTGTAACGCATTTTTGCACCTTCGCATGTAATGTGTTGTAGAAACTCCCACTGGTTTAGGTTGGCATCTTTGTGTATCTGAAATTCCTTTGGAATGGGGAAGGCTGGTAGTAGAATATCCTTTTTTAAATTTAATACTTCTACCCGGTCAACAATCATATTGGTATTGTCAAGTGATTCTGGGATATCGCTAAATAGCTTACCCATTTCCTCCTGTGTTTTAAAATAAAACTGATCGTTGGGAAATTTAAAACGTCTATTTTTTATTTGTGCATCATCATTTACAAAATCATCAAAACCAGGGGTGCTTTGCTTTTCACCGGTATTGATACAAAGTAAAATATCGTGCGCGTTGGCGTCGTCCTGATCTACATAGTGGCTGTCATTGGTCGCAATAACAGGTACATTAAACTTTTTTGAAAATTGTAATAACGTATTATTAATAATTTCCTGTTCTTTAATATTGTGCCGCTGGATTTCAATAAAATAATCTTCGCCAAATAAATCTAGCCACCACTTAAATTCTTTTTCTGCTTTTTCAGGGCCTTCGTTTAAAATCGTTTGAGGCACATACGCACCAATACAACAAGTCGTTGCAATAATACCTTCGTGGTACTGTTCAATTAAAGCTTTATCAATTCGGGGATACTTACTATACATCCCCTCTATAAATCCGAGCGATGTTAGCTTTACTAAATTCTCGTATCCTTTTTTATTTTTTGCAAGTAAAACCTGGTGGTATCTTTTGTCTTTAACTTCTTTGGTAAATGTTTTGATGTGACGGTCTTCCACCACATAAAATTCGCAACCCACAACAGGTTTAACAATA
>CANEWV010000044.1 GCA_947442905.1 Chitinophagaceae bacterium
TGGTTTGCTTATTGTGTGTTACAATAATAAACTGTGAGTTATCGCTAAATTTCTTTATCATTTGTGTGAACTTCCCTACGTTGGCATCATCTAATGGCGCATCCACCTCATCCAAAATACAGAATGGTGCTGGCTTAATTAAATAAATAGCAAATAGTAATGCAGTGGCCGTTAATGTTTTTTCTCCTCCACTAAGCTGTGTAATTGATGAAGGACGCTTGCCCTTAGGCTTTGCTACAATATCAATACCTGTATCTGCTAAGTTGGTAGGATCCACAAGTACCATGTCGGCAGTATCTTCTTCTGTAAATAAAGCTTTAAAAACTTTTTGGAAGTTTTCTCTTACTTTATTGAAGGTTTCTAAAAATTGCTGGTTCGCTGTTGCCTCTACTTCTTGAATGGTTTGTAATAAAGACTCTTTAGCCGAAACAAGGTCGTTCTTTTGCTCTAATATAAAATCGTAACGCTTGCGCATTTCGGTATAGGCTTCAATAGCCGTAGGATTTACTTCACCCATATTTTCGAGGCGTTTACGCATACGCTCCGAAGTACTTTGAAGCTCTTCCAGCGGCGTTTCAGAAGTACGCGGCTGATCTATAATATCATCTAGTTCAACTTTAAATTCTACACTAAGGCGTTCTTTCATACCCGCTAACTGTAGCTTCAAGTTATTTAGTTTGTCTTTGATTTCTGTCACCAAATGATCAATCATTTCCTTACTCTTCGACTTTAAACGGAGTTCGCTTTCTTTTTCTTGAAGTGCGTTTCTTAAGTTATAGTAAGCCTGATCTGTTTCATTTAATTTTTGCTCTTCCACTTCTTTTTGTTGCATAAGCTCCAATAAAAGTGATTCTGATACTGCAAGTGTAGCAGCACCTTCTGAAATATCGGTAGAAGCTTCAGATAACTGAGCGGTGTTATTTTCGATTTGCGCAATAAGTTCGCTCAACTGATTTTCTTTGAAAAGCAATTCTTGTTTGAGCGTCGTGATCTTACTTTGCTGACGTGTAAATGTAATATTGGTTTCATTGTAAGTAGCAGAGGCTTCGTTATAGGCTTGTTCTGCTAATTGATAATCCTGCTCTACTAAACTAACTTGCGCTGCTGTTGCATTTAAATCTTGATTGAGCTGGATTAATGCACCTCGCGTTTCTGAAATAGCATCATGCTCATCACCTAAACGAGCTTCAATATCTGCTAAACGGTCTGTAGCCGTTAAGCTAGCTGCTTGTAAATTTTCAATTCTATTTTTAGCAGCAAAAACATCGTTGGTAAGCTGATTAATTTCAGCTTCTGTTTGCTTGATGTTGCCTTCTTTTAATTGATCATTAAAAGCAATCACCTCATTGTGCTTAAATTGAATATCTGATTTTAATAAATTAACCACAGACTCTTGATCGGTAATATCTTCTGCTAATTTTTCGAGATTTTTAGCACGGCCAATTTTTTTGCCTTCAAATAAACCAACACTGCCGCCGGTTAACGTGTATTTACCTTTTACATATTTACCCGTTTTTTCGAGTACGATGGCGCCATTGCTATTGTTCATGGCTGCTTCGTTTTCGGCGATGTACACATTGGATAAAAGATACTGCGCTAATTTTTTATAGGGCTCATCCACTTCTACTACATCAAGTGCAGCAAATGTGCCAGCTGGTTGTACACTTTCAGATCTAAAATCGGCAAACTTATCCAACATAAAAAAGTTAGCCTTCCCTTTTTGATTGGTGTCTAACAAATGGATCGCTTGTAACCCTTCTTGTAAATTATTAACAACATAATAGTTTAGATAAGGCTCTAACACGTTTTCAACGGCTGCTCTATATTCTTCCTTCACATAAATGATGTCAGATAGTATAGGAGCCGAATGATTCCAATCTGGATTCTTGTGTAAAAATTTAATGCTCTCAGGATACCCTTCCATGGAGTCAATTAAACTTTTAAGTAGGTTGTATTCGTTGCGCTTGGCGTCTAATTTTCTATTCTCTTCGGCTAGCTCGGAACGCAGCACTTCAAGTGCAGCTTGCGTTTCAAAAATACTAGACTTTGTTTTTTCTTGATGGGCTTGCAAATCTGCTAATACATTACGCTTGTCTACTAAGCTTTCTTCTTTTTCTACAAGGGCACCTTGCAATTGCGTTAACTGCTGTGTACGTTGTGTTTGCTCATCGGTTAACTGCGCTTGTGCACGTTGTAAGTTTTGAATAGACGTATCTGCAACGGCTACCTTTTTTTCGGCATCAAATTGGTTATGCTGAATTTGTTGAAACTCATTTCTTAAAGCGTCTACACCTGATCTGCGCTCATCAAAATTACGACGCTTATTTTCGATATCTAGTTTTGCATATTCTACGGCGTCTTGTAACTCCGCTAATTTTGCTTCTTCATCTCCAACCTGAATTTGTGTGTATTCGATAGAATCACCAATGGTTTTTACCTGGCCTGTAGCCTTGTCTAAAAACTCTTTTAAGTTGGTTTCTTTTTCTTTGAGGTAATGTAACTTTTGAGTCGCTAAATTTTTATCGTTTTCTTTACCGCGTAAATTTTGCAATAAATCGTTAAAAGCACCCTGCATGCTCTGAAGCGCACGCTCTTTTTCAATAAATCCTACTTTTTCCTGTTCAAGTGCCGCTTCTTCTACCGCAATTTCAGCTTCTAACTGCACGCGCTTGTTAACCTCAAGGTCTTGTTGCTCGTTGAGCTCCTTGTAAGTAATATTAAACCCTTCGAGGGCTGCTTTTGCAAGCTCAATAGACACTTCCCTAAACTCCCCTTTAATTTCAAAATACTTTTCCGCTTTTTTAGCCTGATTTTCGAGGGTCTTTAATTGGTTGTTGATTTCAAACAACAAATCTTCGATACGCGCTAAATCTTGCTCGGTTAAGTCTAATTTATTTTTAGCTTCTTTTTTTCTGGTTTTGTAAATAGTAATACCCGCTGCTTGCTCAAGCATTCTTCTGCGGCTATTTTCTTTATCTTTGATAATGTCATCTACCATACCTAGTTCGATAATGGCATAACTATCGGTACTCACACCGGTATCCAAAAACAAATTGTGGATGTCTTTTAAACGACAACTCACATCGTTGAGGCGGTATTCACTCTCTCCATTTTTATAAAACCTACGCGTAACGGTTACGGTGCTAAACTCGGTAGGTAACAAATTTTTTGTGTTTTCAAAAGTCAAACTCACTTCCGCTAAACCACTTGCACTTCTTGTTTTACTTCCATTAAAAACGAGCGCATCGAGGTTTTCACTTCTTAACGCCGATATTTTTTGCTCACCAATAACCCATCTGATGCTATCGATAATATTACTTTTGCCACAACCATTGGGCCCAATAATCCCAGTGATCCCTTCGTCAAATGTTATCACTGTTTTATCAGCAAAACTTTTGAACCCTTTGATTTCTAACGATTTTAATCTCACTTTTCTTTTCTTTTAATACCCGCGAACTTACAATAAAACGGGTAGAAATGATTGTAAAAATTGCAGGCTTGTTAATAAGACGTGGAGAAGTTAAATTAAGATCTATTTAATGAACAACAAAATAGATCTAAATTACTGAATATCATCATTTTATAAGCTTTTGATGGAATAAAAAACGAAATGAGTTTCGTGGAAAAATAAGTTGGAAAAAGACATCTAAAACAAGCTGTTTGTCAATACAATTGTCTCATTTTTGGCACAATCAGTGAACAAACAATGGCAGCACTTGTTGTACCATTATACCCCCATGCAAAAAAGCATCAACATCATATCCGGGCATATCCCCTGCCCTAGCACCCTAGGTGACGCGCAGCAAACTTACTGGCTATTGGAGGCATTAGTAGCAGCTGGTATTGAAGTGCATCTGTACACGTATAGTAAATCAGACTCGACTATTGATACGACCAACAATCATCAGCTTTCAAAAATTTGCAGCTCGATCAAATCGTATCCCGTCAATGAAGGGCATCGAAATTTTTCATTTTCGGCACCCTATGCTACTGGTAAGTACCTGAATGCTCGACTCATTAACGATATAAAAGAAAACAATTTTCCCATTTTAATAGAAGGTATGGGCCCCTGCGGCTTGGCTTTATCAACAGAACTAGCACATAGAAAAATTTGGGTGAGGTTACTCACTTATGCCCCTAATTATTTTAAGTACCTCCAAGAGCGGAGCAGTGCTCCATTAAAAAAACTCTTTTATCAAAGAGAGGCTGTCTTATCCAAAAGAATACTTAAAAAAATAAACGAACGGGTTTCTTGGATTGTAACAGATGATGCAAATAAAAAACTGCTTGCGAATTTATTTTTAGGTGGCGCAATTCAAATTTTAGCCCCCTTTATTTCAAGTAGTAATGATATAACTTCCAAAACTGGACTTGGCAATTATTGCCTCTTTCAAGGTAACCTATCTGATGCCGCAACACATAAAACAGCTAGCTGGCTGTTAACCCATGTGTTCCACAATCTAAAAGTACCATTTGTAATTACAGGTAACAACCCATCACCTACTTTGGTTACACTTGCACATAGCCAGCCGCACACATGCATTGTTGGCAACCCTTCTAGCACAGAGCTTCAGGACATGATTGAAAAAGCACAAATTATCATACAACCTTGCTTTATCAAACAAGAAGCTGATGAAGCACTACTAGAAGGGATAAAAAAAGGAAGACACTGCCTAACAAACACGAAAACAGCAAGTAATGCGCTCGGAGCTTGTTACCATCAGGGATCCTCTGCAAATGCCTTTCAAGAAATCATTATTCAACTCTACCATCACCCATTTTCGGAAGAGGAAATAGAAACTAGAAAGCAACTAATAGCAGTAGAAAAAACGAATGATATTCTGGCAAAAGAATGTGCCACTATTATTTGGAGTTAATTAAATCATTTAGCAAATCAATTACATCGTACCACTGTCCAACACCTTCCCACCCTCTGTTTTTAAAATACGAGACGGATATCTATTAATAACAATAAAATCGTGGGTAGCCATAATTACTGCGGTCCCATAATCTTTTGCAATTTGTATAAGTAGTTGCATGATTTCATCACTCGTTTCAGGGTCTAGATTACCCGTAGGCTCATCCGCTAAAATTAATTTAGGCGAATTTAATACTGCACGTGCAATGTCTACACGCTGCTGTTCACCACCACTCATTTCAAATGGCATTTTAAACCCTTTGCTTTTAAGTCCCACTTTATCCAATACGTCATTGATTTTTTCTTCCATCAAACGCTCATCCTTCCAACCAGTTGCTTGCAGTACAAAACGCAAATTTTCATACACATTACGGTCGGTTAACAATTGAAAATCTTGGAATACAATACCTATATTTCGGCGCAAAAAAGGTACTTTTTTCCAGTCCATTCCTTTTAAGTCAAACCCAACCACAGAGCCCATTCCGTGCTGTAATGACAGCTCGCCATAAAGCGTTTTTAATAAACTACTTTTGCCTGTTCCTGTTTTTCCAACAAGGTAAACAAACTCACCTTTTTGTACCGTAAAATTGACATCATCCAAAATCAAATTATTGCCTTGATAAATTTTTGCTTGGTTAATGGATACAACTGTTTCTGACATAAAAATATTTTAATATTCAAAATCGATAATCCCGGTTGAAGTATGTAAGTGTAAGCTTGACTGTGCTGCCGCTTCCACGCAACCCACAATTTGAGCTTCAATATTAAACGCCGCAGCAATCGCAATAAGTGCTGCTGCCGTTTTTTCATTTGTAAAAATTTCTAATCGGTGACCCATGTTAAATACCTGATACATTTCTTTATTATCAGACCCCGCATTTTCCTGTATCAAATTAAAAATGGGTGGCGGGGTAAATAAATTATCTTTTATAATTTTTAATGTAGCTGGCAAATATTTCATGCACTTGGTTTGTCCACCTCCACTGCAATGTATCATGCCATGAATGTCATTAAAATGCGCATCTAGGATTTTTTTAACAAGTGGCGCATAGGTTCTGGTAGGGCTTAAAAGTAATTTACCAATAGAAATTGGATCCTCAAAACCCTCTATGGAAAGGGTATCTGTCATTTTATTTTTTCCTAAATAAACAACATCTTTATCAAGCGTTGGCTCAAATGTTTCAGGATATTTAGTGGCATAGTAATGACTAAGCACATCATGTCTTGCACTGGTTAAACCATTGCTTCCAAGACCACTGTTGTAAGACGTTTCATAGATAGCCATTCCTGCACTCGCAAAACCAACAATAACATCACCAGCAGCAATATTTTGATTGGTAATTAATGTAGACTTTGGCCATCTACTTTGCATGGTTCCGTTAACAGCAATGGTTCTTACAACATCTCCCACATCGGCAGTTTCACCACCCAAATAATGAACGGTAACGCCATAACTAGCAAGTGTATCAAAAAAAGATTGTGTTCCGTTAATAACGGCTTCTAAAACAGAGCCTGGAATTACTTTTTTATTGCGATCAATGGTTGAAGAAAATAAAATATTATCCGTTACGCCTACACAAAGCAAATCGTCTAAATTCATGGCAACGGCGTCAATAGCGATACCTTCCCACACAGAAACATCACCGGTTTCTTTCCAATACAAATAAGCTAAAATACTTTTAGTGCCGGCCCCATCGGCGTGCATAATATTTACATAATTGTCATCCCCCATCAAATAATCGGGGTACATCTTACAAAAAGCATGCGGATACAATCCTTGATCCAGCTTTTGAATGGCAGCATGTACTTCTTCCTTTTGAGCCGAAACACCTCGTTTAGCGTATAAAGACATTGGTATATAATAAATATGAACAAAAACAGGTATCCTGGACAAAGGTAAGCAAAAGACAGAAAGAGAACCCTGGCAAATGACCCAAGATTGGAATTTCGGGCTTATTTTTGCCGCTGATTATGAAAGTCCACTACGAACTAGCCCCATCTTTACCAACTTTTAACAATGCCGTGCTCACTATTGGCACTTTTGATGGGGTACATAAGGGCCATCAAAAAATCCTTGAACAACTCAAAAAAACGGCGAGTCAGATTAATGGAGAAACGGTTATCATCACATTTCATCCGCACCCGCGCAAAATTGTTTCGTCGGTGCCTGGCGACGTAAAACTTTTAACCACACTTCAAGAAAAAATAAAATTATTAGAAAAAGCGGGCATCGATCATTTGGTGGTCGTTCCGTTTGATCATCATTTTTCTAATTTAAGTGCTAAGGAATACATCACAGATTTTATTGTTGCATATTTTAAGCCGCATACCGTTGTCATTGGCTACGATCACCGCTTTGGAAAAGGCAGACTTGGCAATTTTGAATTACTAGAGCAAGTAGGACAAGAACAAGGTTTTGTTGTGAATGAAATATCGGAGCAAGTGTTAGAGGAGTCAGTGGTAAGTTCTACAAAAATCAGAGCCTCTATTGCAGCGCATGATATTGAAACTGCCAACACCTTTTTAGGTTATCCCTATTTTTTTGACGGCCTGGTTGTAGAAGGAAATAAAATAGGCCGAACCATTGGCTACCCTACAGCTAATTTGCATATTGCTTCTGAAGAAAAACTCATTCCAAGTGATGGCGTTTATGCTGTTCGCGTTACCATTGATGAAGAAGAACAAGTATATGCTGGTATGATGAATATTGGCGTTAGACCTACCATTGATGGTAAAAAAAGAGTAGTAGAAGTAAATATTTTTAATTTTGACGCCGACATTTATGGTGCTCAATTAAAAGTAGACCTCTATTATTATTTAAGAGGCGAAGTGAAATTTGAAGGCCTAGAAGGCTTAAAAGCACAGCTTCTACAAGATAAAAACAAAGCTGCCGCTTTATTACAACATGCTATTTAACTGATCATTTTAACGGCTAGTTCTTTAAGTAAACCTGCATCAGAGGTTCCAGCATCATGCACGCCAATACTTCTCAAATTATATTGATGAAGGAGTAATAACACTTTTTCGATGCCCTCGTAATCATAACGGCGCGCAGTAGCAATATACTCTTTTACAAAAAACGGATTTACACCAAGTGCCGCAGCTGCTGACTGTTCTGTAATACTTGGAAGGCTATACAGCATAAATACTTTACTAAAATAGTTATAAAGGGCTGGCAGAATCATTTGAATCGGTGCCGCTTTAGGATTGGCCTCAAAATAATGAATGATTCGAATGGTTTTAGCGAGGTCTCTTTTACCCAACGCATCTTGTAGTTCAAAAACATTAAAGTCTTTACTAACACCAATGTATTTTTCGATGTCGTCTTCCGTAATATTATTTCGACCTGCTAGATTTACGGCTAGCTTTTCAACTTCATTTTGAAGTCTACTTAAATCATTACCAATATGATCTACTAGTAAATGAAGTGCTTTAGGCACAATGGTTAATTTATGTGATGCCACCATTTGATTCACCCATTCAGGCAACTGGCTATCATACATTTTTTTAGTGGTCAGCATCTCCCCTTTTGATTTGAGGGTTTTAGCCAACTTGGACCTTCCGTCCACTTTTTTTTCTTTGAAGCTCACTACAAATATGGTAGATGCTAAAGGATTGTCAATGTAGGATTCTAATTTTTCAATATCACGCATTTGCTGCGCTTCTTTTAAAATAACCACTTGCTTATCAGCAAACATAGGATAACGCATACATGCATTAACCACCGATGACCAATCGGCATCTTTTCCATAAAAAATAGAAAGGTTAAAACTAGCTTCAGACTCCGATAAAATTTTATGTTCAGCGTAATTGACCACTTGGTCGATAAAAAAAGGCTCATCCCCTTCTAGCCAGTAAATAGGCTTGAAGTTCCCTTTTTTCCAATCGGCAATGATTTTTTCGGCTGACATGCTGCAAAGATGCTAGAAAATCTTATCAAATTGCTAAAACTAGACAGGATTCAATCGATTTTATTTAATTTGCATCAAAACACATATATATGCCAGTAACCAACGGAAACAATAGTAACAACAAAGGAATTATTCTATTTTTAGTTTTGGCCCTGGTGGGAAGCTGGGCATACGTTTTGTATAATAAAAAAGAACATCAAGACACTGTTACCCTAATGGAAACTAAAATTCAATTTGTGGATAGCAGTAGAGGTGCCATACA
>CANEWV010000045.1 GCA_947442905.1 Chitinophagaceae bacterium
GTTTAGATAGGGCGTGTTTGTATAAGTCAGTAAAGAAAAAACAATTACTTGTTCTTCTTCTTATGACGATTCTTTCTTAGGCGTTTCTTACGTTTGTGTGTCGCAATTTTATGACGCTTTCTCTTCTTACCACAAGGCATACAGGGAGTAATTTTATTTGTTAATAATAATTTATTTTTTTAATTCCGCAATTCTCTTAGCGATTGCTTCTTTTGCTTCGGGCACTTTAACTTTTTTTGCGGCAAGTGTATACCACTTTACTGCGTTTGGTTTGTCATTGTGCATCTCGTAACATTCTGCTAAATGAAATATGGCTTCCAGGTTTTCTGGGTCTTTATTTACAATTAGTAAGAAGCGCTCAATGGCTTTATCTAACTGCCCGCTTTTTTTACCACCCAATGCCAAAATCATTTGAGCATATAGGTTGTTTGGATTTTTTTGAACAATGTCTCTGATGGGTAAAATACCCTCCATTGGATTGTTTGAAATGTTTCCAAATATGTAGCAAGCACCCAAACCAATTTTACTAGAATCGTTGTTTGGATTGATAACTAAAGCTTTCTCTAAAAGATCTTTTGCTTGTTCTGCCAACCAGTGTTGCATGGCTGGGTCACCTTCCGTAACTAGGTTGTCTATATACAGTTGGGCGGCAAAGGTGAGGCTTTTTTCAGAATTTTCCAATTTAGCTGCTTCGCCAGTGTACCAAGCATAGGGTTCAAACAGTTTTGCAGAGTCTGACCAGAACCTAGCTAGCTGGTGATAAACATGTATTTTTTGGTCTTTTACATCCCCTCTAACCACGCTATTTTCGAGGCTATTTAGGCGTAAAGCCTGATCTGGACTGATTTTTTCTTTTGCTTTTAGGAGTAGGTCTTTGAACTCAAGGTGTTGATTATCAGCTTTATTTTCGCCATTTGCCGCTGCTGCCGGGTTTTTAGGCGCTACGGTAGATCCCATATACAATAAAATGGAAAATAGGAGTATGGCTCCGCCAATAAGGAGTAAGTGCTGTTTTTTCAATTTCGAAAAGAATTAGGACGCGAAGTTAACTTTACTTGAGCTTGCTTTTAACTTCTGTAACAAATTCTTTTGCTGGTTTGAAGGCAGGAATATAATGTTCAGGAATTTCCACAGCTACATTTTTTTTGATATTTCTACCAATTTTAGCTGCACGTTTTTTGGTGATAAAGCTCCCAAAGCCACGTATATATATGTTTTGGCCGTTAGAGAGACTTTCTTTAACCTCTTTAAACATGGTTTCAAGCGTAACGAGTACGTCCACTTTTGGGATACCTGTTTTGTCTGAAATCTGGTTGATGAGATCTGATTTTCTCATTGTATCAAAATTAATTTAGGGTATATGTTTCTAAAAATAAGCTAAAAAATCGCGTATTTAACAGAAAATTAAATTTTTTTATACGTTTTACCAACTAAAAATGGCTAAATACACCCTAAAAATTAACTTTATACCAAAAAACAGGCGTTTTGAGCCCTCAAAATCCTGATTTTGCCCATTCTTAATTGATAAAATTGAATTTTACCAGCACCCTCCTTCATTGGCATACACATACAAACACCAGGGTTATGCCTTGGAAGGGCGAAAAAGACCCGTATAAAATATGGTTGTCCGAAATAATTCTACAACAAACACGTGTAGAACAAGGGCTTGCTTATTACAATAAATTTATAGAAACATATCCAACCGTTTTTGATTTAGCAAAAGCAAAAGAACAAACCGTATTTAAATTATGGGAAGGACTAGGTTATTATAACCGTTGTAGAAATTTACTCGCAACGGCAAAAATTATTGCTGTAAACTATAAGGGTGTTTTTCCAAATGATTATGAAACACTTTTAACATTAAAAGGCGTTGGCCCTTATACAGCTGCTGCTATTGCATCTTTTGCATTTAATGCACCACATGCTGTACTCGATGGAAATGTGTACAGAGTGATTGCCCGCTACGAAGGCATTGATATACCTACCGATACAACTGCAGGAAAAAAAATATTTGAAACGCGCGCTGCTGCACTGCTCGATAAAAAGCGCGCAGGCCTTTACAATCAAGCTATCATGGACTTTGGAGCTACGGTATGCAAACCTATGGCGCCTAATTGCAATGCTTGCCCACTCCAAAAAACTTGCGTTGCACATGCTACTGCACAGGTAAATCAACTTCCTATTAAAGAAAAACAGCTCATCAAAAAAGAGCGCCGATTCTATTATTTTTTGCTACAAGTACAGGATGAAATCTGGGTTTCCGAAAGAAAGCACAAAGATATTTGGCAGGGGCTGTATGAATTTTATTTGTTGGATGCGGCAAAAAAAATGTTGTGGAATGAATCCGGAACACAAGCGTTTTTAAAAGAACAATTAGGCGTAACCTTTATTAAGTTACTTGACCGTTCAGTCGAAATAAAACAACAGCTTACCCACCAAATTATTACGGCTCAATTTATACGCGTAGCATTAACAAAAAAACCAGCTGGTATTACCTCAGGTAAATGGCAAAAAATATCGAAACTAAAGGCCCTTCCTTTTCCTAAGCTCATCAATCAGTATTTTAGCGAAGCTTTTGTTTGGTAACCCTGCTTTATGGAGGGTTTGCAGGTGTGCGATGTAACTGAATTATTGGTATTTTTGTAGGGTACTAAATTTACGCTCACTTTGGACGATCATTCGGTAATGGGATTATTTTTTGCGCAATCGTTTTTTGGCGCCATTCAACCCCAAGGCACCACTGTTTTGGTACTTATACTCGTAGTACTCTTGTTTTTATCTTTTGTACTAGCTGGCGCAGAAGTCGCTTTCTTTTCCCTGACCTTCAAAGACATCAATATTTTAAAGTCAAAACAGCAGCCTGCTTATAAAAGAATTGTAGACCTTATTGAGCAACCTAAAATATTATTGGCCTCACTTTTAATCGCCAACAGTTTTATTAATATCTCTATCATTATTATTTCAAACTTACTCATCGATAATATGTTCAATTTTGAACAATTTGATGCGGTGTGGGTGGAGTTTGTGATCAAAGTCATTGCCGTTACTTTTTTACTCGTACTCTTTGGTGAAATCATGCCAAAGGTTTTAGCTACTCAAAACAATGTTCGATTTGCAAAAGATTTTGGAGGCATTGTTTATGGCATTTCATATTTAGTCATGGGGCTTAGTAAGCCACTTGTAAAATATTCTGATATCATTGAAAGAAAGCTCGCAAATAAATCGGCGAGTGCGTATAGTCTGGAAGAACTGGATCATGCCATTGATTTAACAACCAATGAAACAGCTTCAGAAAATGAAAAAAATATTTTAAAGAGCATCGTTAAGTTCAGAAATATCACGGTAAAGCAAATCATGAAAACCCGCATGGATGTTAGCGGGGTAGATCAGGAAATTAGTTTTGATCAATTGATCGAATTTGTACGTGAAGTAAATTATTCACGCATTCCAGTATATAAAGAAGACTTAGACGAAGTAATTGGTATTATCCATACCAAAGACATGGTGCCTCATTTGGATGAAAGCGCCACTTATAACTGGCATAAGCTTATAAGGCCTCCTTATTTTGTGCACGAGCAAAAGCCTATCGAAGATTTATTAAAAGAATTTCAATCCAAAAGAATTCACTTTGCGGTGGTAGTGGATGAATTTGGTGGAACAAGCGGTATTGTTACACTCGAAGATATTTTGGAAGAAATTATTGGAGAAATTAAAGACGAGTTTGACGAAGAAGACAGTGATTATAAAAAAATTGATGACAACAATTATATTTTTGAAGGCCGTGTAATGATTCAGGATTTGTGCAAAGTAATGGACCTTCCCACCGAAACATTTGATGCGGTTAAAGGAGAGAGTGATTCGCTGGCAGGTCTTGTGCTTGAACTAGCAGGAGATTTCCCAAAGCCTGCGGCTATTTTAACTTCTGGCGATTTTGAATTTACAGTATTAGAAGTAGCCAAAAATAGACTTCAAAAAATTAAGGTTTCTATCAAGCGTCAGTATCCTATCTAATTTTTATTTCATGCCAAAGCAAATCAAGTTATCTGTTTTATTTTTTGGTTTTGCTGCTTTATTTTTTATGGCATGTAATAGCGTGTATACGCCAAAGCCAACTGGGTATTATCAAATCAATTTTCCTGAAAAAAAATACCAGTTATTTGACGAGCCAGGCTATCCTTATGCATTTGAGTATCCTACTTATGCAAAAGTGGTAAAGGATTCTACCTTTTTTGGAGAAGCCACCGAAAATGAGTGGTGGATCAATGTTGATTTCCCACAGTTCAATGGTCGTATTTACGTGAGTTACAAAGAAATTGGAAAATATAAATTTGACTCTTTGGTAAAGCACTCGTTTTTTATGACGAGTAAACAGTCGGCTAAAGCCTACTCCATAGACGATTCATTAGTAAATACGCCAAATGGGGTGAGTGGGATGTTTTTTACAGTAGGAGGTGACGCGGCTACGTCCAATCAGTTTTTTTTAACGGA
Source organism: Chitinophagaceae bacterium (assembly GCA_947442905.1). The sequence continues at coordinate 4,489 of CANEWV010000045.1, forward strand.
TTCTACCAAACATTTTTTAAGAGGCGCCCTATATTTTGACGCCACGCCCAATGCCGATTCTTTGCAAGTTGTCAATGACTTTATTAAAACGGATTTGAAGCATTTGGTAAACACTTTTAGGTGGAAAAACTAATTATATTCGCATAACCATGATTATCATAGACAACAAATTAGTTTCAGATGAGCTCTTAGAGGAGCAGTTTGTATGCGATTTAAGCAAATGCAAAGGCGGATGCTGTGAAGATGGTGACGCTGGAGCACCCATGGAAAAATGGGAATTGGAAAAATTAAATGCGCATTACGAAGACATCAAACCCTATATGACGGCTGAGGGGATTAAAGAGGTAGAAAAGCAGGGTAAATATTTATACGACCGCGAGTTTGGATGGGTAACACCTACCATTAATGGCGGTATTTGTGCATACGGTATCAAAGACAAAACAGGCACCATTTTATGTGGTATTGAGCAGGCCTATAACGATGGTAAATTGGATTGGAAAAAGCCACTCAGCTGCCATTTGTTTCCAGTGAAAACAAAAAAGAGCAAGCGTGATCCGGATATGGAATATGTGAATTACGAACCTCGTGAAGATTTGTGTAGTGCGGCATGTAGCCTTGGTAAAAAACTAAAAGTGCCGGTGTATCAATTTTTAAAAGAATCATTAATTCGTAAATACGGAACAGAATTTTACGAAGCATTAGAAGCAACGGCGCTTCATCAAAAAAGTCAAAAAAAATAAGCATGTCTGAAACAGCTGCATCATTTATTGCGAAGAGTACCATTAAAGCTGCCGATTTAGAGCATCGCAGAAAAATTAATTTCAACATCTCTAAATACAATGCAGTAGTACCGATTGGTAAATCTCAATTTACCGATGTAAATATTACGAGAGAACGTGCAAAAAATATTAAGTGGGAAGCCATAGAACATTTGGATAAATACCTGCTTGAGTTTGAGCAAAAAATTACGGCTAGAGGTGCCACCGTTATTTGGGCCAATGATAGCGCAGAAGCCTTAGAAGCGATTGGAAAAATATGCAAAGAAAGAAACTGCAAAACGCTTGTAAAAAGCAAGAGTATGGTTACCGAAGAAATTCATTTAAATGATTTCTTGGAAGCAAATGGCATAGAAAGTGTAGAAACTGATTTAGGAGAATACATTCAACAATTAGATGGTGAGCCACCTTATCATATTGTAACACCTGCGATGCATAAAAGCAAAGAAGATGTTGCTAAATTATTTGCAAATAAGCTGGGCACAAAACCGGATTTAACCCCCGAAGAATTAACGCAAGTAGCGCGTATTAAATTACGTGAAAAATACACCGAAGCCGAGGTGGGTGTAACGGGTGCTAATTTTTTAATTGCCGATGTTGGTGGTATTGCCATTACAGAAAATGAAGGCAATGGCCGTTTAAGTTGCGCATGGCCTAAAACACATATTGCAGTTGTGGGCATCGAAAAAATGATTCCTTCTGTTCATGATCTTCCTTTGTTTTGGCCCCTATTAGCCACCTATGGCACGGGTCAAAAAGTAACGGTATACAATTCTATTTTAACAGGTCCCAAACAAGCGGGCGAGTCAGATGGTCCCGAAGAAATGTTTGTGATTTTATTAGATAACGGACGAACCAACTTACTTGCAAACCCTACCGCACGTGAAGCACTTTATTGCATCAGATGTGGCGCTTGTTTAAACGCATGTCCGGTCTATAAAAATATTGGTGGCCACTCTTACGAAACAACCTACAGTGGTCCAATAGGTAAAGTGATTACGCCCTATTTAAGTGGCGTTGATGAATACAAACATCTGAGTAATGCATCTTCTTTGTGTGGGAATTGCACAGAGGTTTGTCCAATGCGTATTAATTTACACGAACTCTTATTAGATAACCGTCATGAAGCAGTAACGCAGGGTACTAGCACACTTGCAGAGCGTGTTGCCTGGAAGGCTTGGATGGTAGCTAGTTTAAATAGACCCATGATGAATATGGGTAATGGTAAAATGAAAAACTGGGTGGTTAATAAAGTATTTAAGGGATGGGCTGTTCACCGCTCAGAACTAGACTTTACGCCAAAAACCTTCAATGAAATGTGGAAGGAAAAAACTACATCCCGTCAGCGTCCGTAACCGGTGTAATTTGCTTACGTTGTGCCTTCATTGATTTGTTTACAAGGTATACACCAGTAAGGGTTACAAATGAACCCACAAAAATGGGCAGGCTCAATTTTTCATTCACCATATAAGCGCCTACAATGGTAGCCACAATTGGATTGATGTATGCATAGAGCGATGCAATGGCTGGTGGCAAATATTTCATAGTATAAATAAATGCCGCAAAAGCAATAATCGAACTCGCTACAATCAAATAAGCAATTACCATCCAAATAGTAAATGTTATTTCTTGGATGGGTATGGCTTTACCGGAAGCCAGTGCAAATGCACCTAAAAAAAAGCAACTTAAAAACATCTGCCAACCCGTTGCATAGTAAGGGTTCATATCCATTTTATTGCGCGCAATAAATATGGTACCAAAGCTCCAGCTTAACATCGCAATAAGAGATACCACAACGCCTACAAAATAACCCACGGAGTTATGTAGGGCAAGGTTTTCATAAAATACAATCCCAATGCCTATAATGCCTAATAACATGCCTTGGAAAGTGAGGGTTGTAATTTTTGTGTTGTTGTATTTTACTTTTTCGATAATAACAACACTTAATGGATATAGAGCTGCAATGAGTGCCGCAAGGCCACTCGGAATTTCTTTTAATGCATAGGTAGAAAAACCATTGGCAATTACAAATAGCAAAATAGACATGCCCAGTAGCCACTTGAATTCTTTAAAAGAGGGTAGCTTTTGTCCCTTCAACAAAAAAAATACAATTAATAGGAGGCCACCTAGTCCATTTCTAATAGCCGACAACTCAAAGGCAAGCATACCTTGTTTGATACCATACTTACTTGCCACCCAGGTAGTACCCCAAATGATGCTCGTGAGGCCAAGTCCTATGTATGCTTTTTGTTTGGTTGTCATGCGGGGTTAAAATTAATGTCTAAAATGACGAAGGCCTGTCATAACCATGGCTAGTTTGTGTTCTACACAGTACTCGATACTGTCTTTGTCTCTTACTGATCCGCCAGGTTGAATAAATGCCTGGATACCTGCCTCCTGAGCAATTTGCACGCAATCGTTAAAAGGGAAAAAGGCATCAGATGCAAGCACGGCGCCATGTAAATCAAAACTAAATTGATGTGCTTTTTCGATGGCGTGACGAAGTGCGTCGATACGACTTGTTTGACCACAGCCCTTACCTACCAATTGTTTATTTTTTACTAGTGCAATGGCATTACTCTTTAGGTGCTTACATACGAGGTTGGCAAAAATTAAATTTTCTTTTTCGTCTTCTGTGGTAGTTCTGCCACCTACTTCATCCCATGTTGCAAAATTACCTGTATCAGAACCCTGTTCTAAAACACCGTTTAGTAAAGACTTGCTTGGTGTTTTTAATGCAGTAGCATTTCCTGTAAGTTGTAATAAAATTCTATTTTTTTTGCTTTTTAAAATATCAAGTGCAGCTGCTTCATAGTTAGGTGCAATGAGTACTTCAAAAAATATTTCGTTGATAGCATTTGCAGTGGCAGCATCAATAGTGTTATTGGTAACTAGTACGCCACCAAAAGCACTTTCTGAATCGCCACCGAGTGCTGCGTCCCAAGCATCTTTAACGGTGCTTCTTGCGGCAATACCACAAACATTGGTATGCTTGATAATTGCAAAAGTAGTTTCCGTAAATTCTCCAATCAGTTGTACCGCTGCGTCAACGTCTACTAAATTATTATAAGATAATTCTTTACCATTGAGCTGTGTAAACAGTTCTTCCAAACGACCGGTAAATGTAGCTCCCTGATGTGGGTTTTCACCATAACGAAGTATTTGTGTTGGTGCTGGATTAAAGTAATTGCTGATGGCAATGTCATAATGCATAACAACCTCAAAAGCTTTTGCAGCAAAGGCTTTCCTTTGTTCTATTGAAGTGGTTCCTGCTTGTGCAGCAAGCATGCTTTCAAGTACTGCGTAATCTTGTTTTGCAGCAATTACTACTAAGTCCCTAAAGTTTTTTGCAGCAGCTCTAATCATAGAAGGTCCACCAATATCAATTTTTTCTATAATAGCTTTTTCTTCCGTTGTTGTGGCTAGTGTTTCTTCAAATGGATATAAATCAACAATGACTAAATCAATTTCAGGAATATGGTATTGTTCCATTTCAACGAGGTCTTGTGGCTCGTATCTACGACCTAAAATGCCGCCAAAAATGGCAGGGTGTAATGTTTTAACACGGCCTCCTAAAATAGAAGGGTAGGTTGTTAGGCTTTCTACCGCAACGCAAGTGATTCCCAAATCTTCTAGAAATTTTTGAGTTCCACCCGTCGAATAGATGGTTACGTTTTGAGCGACTAATTGACGTGCTAAAGGCTCTAAACCATCTTTATAAAAGACAGAAATGAGCGCTGATTTAATTTTCTTTTCCATTGCTTGATTGGTGGACAAAAGCCCCTTGTTGAGAAACAAAATGATGCCGCA
>CANEWV010000046.1 GCA_947442905.1 Chitinophagaceae bacterium
CACTTGATTGATCAGCTAAAGGCTGGCAAAACTTTTGCATTAATTACAGATGCAGGAACACCTGGTATTTCTGATCCTGCTTTTTTATTAGTACGTGATTGTATCAAAGAAGGTATTAAAGTAGAATGTTTACCCGGCGCCACTGCCTTTGTGCCGGCGCTTGTAAACAGCGGCATTCCTACCAACCGATTTGTTTTTGAAGGATTTTTGCCTTTAAAAAAAGGAAGACAAACTTTATTAAAGCAGTTAGCTGTTGAGCCCCGAACCATCATTTTATATGAAAGCCCCATGCGTCTCGTAAAAACGCTTAAAGAGTTGGCTACCTATTTTGGACCTGACCGCCTCGCAAGTGTTAGCAGGGAGCTTACTAAAATGTTTGAAGAAAATAAACAAGCCAGTTTACTAGATTTGGCCCTATATTTTGAGTCAAAAACGGTGAAAGGCGAAATCGTTATTGTCGTGGCTGGCGCCGAATAATTCCTTACTTTTATTGCAACTATTAATTTAATATAAATGAAAAAGATTGTATTGTTTGGATTTGTATGTCTACTACTTACGCATGCTTTAATAGTTGTTGCGCAACCGGATCGCTGGCAACAACGTATTAAGTATACCATCAATGTTAATATGGATGTAGCGACGAATAAAATGAATGGTACCGAAAAAGTAGTATACACCAACAATTCGCCGGATACATTAAATAAAATATTTTTTCATACGTATTGGAATGCCTTTCAACCAGGAAGTAGCATGGATATCAGAAGTAGGGAGCTTGGTCAAACTCAAATTCGACCTGCTTCCCGAATGGGTGATGGACTTGATTGGGATGCCCGTGTTAAAGATCGTATCAGTAAATTATCGCCTTCCGAAATCGGATATCAGCATATGAAATATGTAAAGATAAACGGTGTTGAGCAAAAATTAAAAGAACATGAAACGATTGTAGAAGTTGTTTTATCAAAACCTATATTACCTAAATCTTCGGTGCAAATGGAAGTCGCATTCGAAGCACAAGTACCGCTTCAAGTTAGAAGAAGTGGCAGAGACAATAAAGAAGGGATCCGGTATAGTATGAGTCAGTGGTATCCTAAAGTGGCCGAGTACGATTACCAGGGCTGGCATGCCAACCAGTATATTGCTAGAGAGTTTTATGGAGTATGGGGTGACTTTGATGTTAACATTACTATCGATAAAAACTATTTTGTTGCCGCAGGTGGTGACTTGCAAAATGCACAAGAAATTGGTATGGGTTACGAAACACCGGGTGCGAAAATTAGCGCAACCTCAGGAGACACCAAAACTTGGAAATGGCAGGCTTATAATGTGCATGATTTTATGTGGGCCGCCGATCCTACTTATAAAATGATTACGCGAAAGCCTGCGGGCGGTGGTCCTTTATTGAGAGTCGTATATAAAGCAGTGGATTCTTTAGAAAACAATTGGCAAAAAATGGCAGACGTAGTAAACAATGCGTACCCCATTATTGCAAAAACTTTTGGTGCATACCCTTACAAAACATACACGTTTATTCAGGGTGGCGATGGGGGTATGGAATACCCGATGTCTACACTTATAAAAAGTGCGAGCGTTGGCACTGCCATTCATGAGTGGATGCATACTTGGTATCAAATGTTAATGGGTTCTAATGAATCATTATATCCATGGATGGATGAAGGCTTTACCGATTATGCAAGTACACGTGTAATGGCTGAGCTTAATGGTACCAAAGGCTTTCCTTATGAGGGTTCTTATAGAAGTTATATCAGTTTAACAAAAAGCCCCTATGATGAGCCTGCAAGTACGCATTCTGATCATTACAATACCAATATGGCGTATAGCACTTCTGCTTACAGTAAAGGGGCTGTATTTATGAGTCAGTTGGGGTATATAATTGGAGACTCAGTAAGAGATCAAGTTTTAATTGATTATTATAACGCATGGCGTTTTAAACATCCCAATCCAAATGATTTTGTACGAGTTGCAGAAAAAAGAAGTGGTTTAGAACTTGATTGGTACAAAGAATATTGGATCAATTCTACCAAAACAATTGATTATGCAGTAGGGGATATCAACCTTGTAAATGATAAAACAAATATTGCCATTAAACGCGTAGGGAAAATGCCAATGCCTATAGATGTTTTAGTGACCTATAAAGACGGTTCTCAAGAAATGCATTATGTACCCCTTAATTTGCAATTTGGAGAAAAACTAATAGAGGGGAATGCTCCAAGAACGGTTCATGCAGCATGGAAATGGGTAGACCCTGTTTATCAAGTAACAATAAATAAATCAATTAAAGACATTAAGTCTATAGAAATTGATCCATCACTTAGGATGGCTGATGTTAATCGAAGCAATAATAAACTGGTGATACCGGATTAGTATTCCATTTCTTTTAGTGTAGGTGCTTTAAACCAAGTAATTACGACCACTAAAAGTGTCATACATCCGCCAAAAACAACACTGGGAACTACGCCCATCATTTTAGCAGCAACGCCACTTTCAAACTGGCCAAATTCATTGCTGCTATTAATAAACATAGAATTTACACTCATAACACGCCCGCGCATATTGTCGGGCGTTTTGAGTTGTAATATGGTGCCGCGTATGACAACACTGATTCCATCAACAATACCACTAATAAGCAGTACGATAAAGGTGAGCCAGAATGATTTGGAGAGGGCAAATACAATGATGCAAATTCCAAAAATAGCAACGGAAATGAGTAGTTTTTTTCCTTGTGCTTTTTTTAATGGGAATGCGGTGAGTAGTATAATCACGATAACTGAACCTATGTCTGATGCTGCATTTAGCCAGCCAAAACCAATAGGCCCCACGTTTAAAATATCTTTTGCAAAAACAGGAATCATTGCAACTGCACCCCCAAATAAAACGGCAAATAAATCGAGTGTTAATGCACCAAACAATTCTTTGGTTTGATATACATACCTAAGTCCTTCCTTTACACTTTCCAATGTTTTTTTCTCTCCAGGCTCATTCAGTGAAGGCTTGGGCTTCAGCTGGTACATAAATAAATAGCCCGCAAAAACTAGGGTACAAATAATGGCTAAAGAGCCTGTGTTTCCTATAAGGGCAATTAAAAATCCAACAATGGCATGGCCTGTAACAGAGGCGCCTAGCCAAATCCCCTGTCCCCAAGTAGTAGCATTTTGAATGGTCGTTTTAGGCACAATGGCAGATAGTATAGTGCCAAATGTGGGACCTGTAAAAGATCTAAATACGCCGGTAAAAAATATGGCAACATAAATGCTAAATGCAATCCAATGTTTGCTTATCTGGCTCGCTGTAAAACTGGTAGATAATAATAATAAAAATATGGCGCAGGTAAAATAAAGCGCAACCCCGGTTAATAAGAGTTTTCTTTTTTCACTGATATCTATAATATGTCCAGCGTATAGTGATAGTGAAACAGCCGGTATGACTTCAGATAAACCTATAAGGCCAATCGCAAATGGTTCGTCGGTAAGTTCGTATATCCACCAGCCCACAAGTGTGCCCATCATGCGAAGCCCCATAATAAACAAAAATCGTCCAAACATAAGGTGCCTGAATTCTGCAATCCGCATAGCTTCAAACGGGTCATGTTTTGTTATGGTTGAAGACGCTTCCTGTTGCATTTTGCTGGTATTCTTGTTATGGTAAATTAAAATAGTGCTGACCCTGCGACAGGTCTTTGTCTAGGGCATCTAAAACTACTTGAACATGTGCTTCATTACCTATAAAATCGGCGTTACTAGCATCAATAAAAATGGTTTTTATATTGTGTTGTTTGATATAGCTGGTGTAGGTTTCCTGTAAATTAAACAAGTAATCGTCTTTAATATCCTGCTCGTAACTTCTATTTCTTTTTTTAATATTTTCCTTTAATTTTTGCACTGGCGCGTGTAAGTAAATTAAAATATTTGGGAAGCTAATTTGTTGGTGAATGATATCAAATAGTTTTTGATACAATCTAAATTCTTCGTCGGGTAAATTCACTTTTGCAAACAACAAGCATTTTGTAAATAGATAGTCCGAAATGGTTACTTCCTGAAATAGATCTTGGGTATGTAAATAGTCTTTGAGTTGTTTATAGCGCTCGGCCATAAAAAAAAGCTCTAATGGAAAGGCATATTGATCCGGCTTTTCATAGAATTTTGGCAAAAATGGATTATCCGCAAATTCCTCTAAAATTAGTTTCGCATTTAGTTTTTGTGCTAGTATGTTAGCTAGGGTTGTCTTACCCACTCCAATATTCCCTTCAATCGTAATAAACTGATGCTTCATATAAATTCATTCTCAATGGGTAAAAATAAAGCCGAACTTGGCTTTTGCCTTTATTTTTTTTGCACATCGAGGGTGTCGAGGCAGTTTAATAGCAATTCATGTATGGTTTTGTTTAATACAGGGTGATGAAGCGCAGGTGCTATTTCATGGAGTGGCAGGAGTGCAAATCTGCGGTTATGCAGTTGCGGATGGGGAATTGTAAGTGTTGGAGTATCTATAACAATGTCATTGATCATTAATATGTCTAAATCAATGGTTCGAGGGCCATATTTCTCAGTGCGAACTCGCCCCATTTCATTTTCTATGGCTAAAAGCCGCTCTATAAGAGCCTCAGGAGATAGTATGGTAACGAGCTTTACGGCTTGGTTATAAAAGGCTGGCTGGTTGACATTTCCCCAGGCAGCTGTCTCATAAATAGAGGAGGTAGTAATAACACGACCACATTGGGCCGAAATTTGGTTTATCGCCTCCGCTAAATAAGCCGCTCGGTCTCCTAAATTCCCGCCTATCAGTAAATATGCTGTGTTCATAAATTACCCCATTAATCGCCTCAAATATCTTTAATTTCACGTCTTTAAATGCAGGTGTGAACAATATTGTTCATCTTTTATTTTAACCTATTGTTATGAAGAGCTTTTTTAAAATATTTTTTGCCAGTATACTAGCATTGATCGTGTTTACAATACTTGGCGTAATGGTGCTTATTGGTATAGCGGCATCTGCTTCAAGTTCTGAAAAACCTGTCATTGCTTCTGATGCTGTTTTGGTATTAGACTTGTCTAACCCTTTTAAAGAAAGAGTGCAAGAAAATCCATTTGCTGCTTTAACCAGTGATGAGAATTTCGAAACACCGTCACTATATGAAATGGTTAGGCTTATTGAGCATGCTAAACAAGATGCTAACGTAAAAGGGATTTATATTTTAGCGAGTGATAATGCAAATGGATTTGGTGCTTCTGAAGAAATTAGAAAGGCCTTACTTGATTTTAGAAAGTCTAAGAAATTTGTGGTGGCTTACGGCGAAACAATTTCTCAAAAAGGATATGCAATTGCTAATGTGGCACAAAAGATTTTTGTGCACCCGCAAGGTGGGCTTGAATGGGCTGGATTTTCAAGTAATTTAATTTTCTTAAAAGGCATGTTGGATAAATTAGAAATCAAACCACAAATTATTTATGCCGGAAAGTTTAAAAGTGCCACTGAACCACTTCGTGAAACGCAAATGACAGAAGCCAACCGTTTGCAAACAAGTGTTTGGTTAGGCGATTTATACAATCAATTTTTATACCAAACAGCTGCTGCTCGTAATTTAGATACAGCACTAATTAGATCTTTAGCTGTTGAAGGTAAAATTCAAACAGCTGCCGATGCCGTAAAATATAATTTAATTGACGGATTAAAATATGACGACCAAATTAAAAACGAAATAACGGGTCGTTTAAATTTGCCAATCAATTCAAAAATTAATTTTATTTTTTTTGGGGAATATGCGAAATCTGTAACGCTTGACGATTACGCTGTTTCAGAAAAAATTGCCGTTATTTATGCAAATGGCGATATTGTTGGCGGAGCTGGAACCGATGAAGAGGTGGCTAGTGATGATTATAAAGAACTTATTCGAAAAGCGCGATTGGATAAATCAGTGAAAGCCATTGTGCTTCGTGTAAATTCTCCAGGTGGAAGCGCCCTTGCTAGTGATGTGATTTGGAGAGAAGTTAGCCTCGCCAAAAAAGAAAAGCCAGTAATTGTTTCTATGGGAGATGTAGCTGCATCGGGTGGTTATTATATTGCTTGTAACGCAAATAAAGTATTTGCTAACGAGTCAACAATCACTGGTTCTATTGGGGTTTTTAGTATTATACCCAATATTGAATCGTTTCTGAAAAATAAAATAGGTATCACTACAGACAGGGTTAAAACTGGACCATATGCCGATATGGGAAGCATGGATAGGGCTTTAACAGCGCCAGAAATAAGATTTTTTCAGGCTTCTACCGATTCTATTTACCACACATTTAAATCACGTGTATCCGAGGGTCGTAAAAAAAATATGGAATATGTTGATAGCATTGCGCAAGGTCGTGTTTGGACGGGTAGTAGGGGATTGGCTGTTGGACTTGTTGATGAAATTGGGACCCTTTCAGATGCCATTAAAGCAGCTGCTGCTATGGCAAAAGTTAAAAGCTATAAACTCAAAGAGTATCCAGAAAAAAAGAATATTTTAGAACAGCTCTTTACTAATTATAAGCGTAACATTTCTATGCAATTGATAGAATCTGAGTTAGGTCCTGATCAATTAATGATAATGCAACAATTTAAAAAAGTAAAAGCGATGGTGGGCGTGCCACAGGCAAAATTACCATACACCGTTACTGTTCATTAATTTTACTGTTCTTAATCTATTCGTATGTCCGCAAAGTACAGTCAATTAAAAGCAATGCTTGCCATAACAAAAGGCAGCTTAAAGGCTATTTTGCGGAGTCCTTCTGCGGTCGTATTTAGTATTGCATTCCCTTTAATTTTTATTTTGGTTTTCGGGTTTATTGGCGGGGGTACTGGGAAAACCACTGTTAAAATTGCACTTGATCAAGGGTCCGATACCTCTAGTCCTATTTATACAGCACTCACACATATCAATAGTATTAAAATAGTTAAAGGTGAGGATGCTTTTTTGTTACAAGAATTAGAAAAGGGTAGGATCACAGCAAAAGTATTGATTTCGAAAACTGGCTTATCAAGCCCAGCTTATACCATTAAAATAACTAGTTCTGGCGCTGTTATGCCTCAAAATATTCAGCTATTGCAGTCTGTGATAAATGGTGTGATTGCAGGGATGAATCAAAAGTATTTTGCAAGTAACCAAACCATTGCGCATGTCGATGCTACTATATCGCAAATACCAGGAAGGGCCTATAAAACAATCGATTTTATCCTGCCTGGACAGCTGGGATTTTCATTACTCAGTTCTGGTGTTTTTGGCGTCGCTTTTTTATTTTTTAATTTGCGTCAACAATTGGTGTTAAAAAGGTTTTATGCCACGCCAATAAAGCGCGCTTATATTGTACTTGGAGAAGCACTTAGTAGGGTTTTATTTCAATTATTGACTGCAATTATTGTAATAGGTGTTGGTCATTATGCATTTGGATTTACGCTCGTGCATGGGCTCACTACTTTTTTAACAATTATGCTATTAAGTTTTATAGCGCTTGTTTTATTTATGGGTTTTGGATTTATTGTGAGTGGGCTTGCTAAAAATGAAAGTACCATTCCGCCATTTGCAAATTTATTTACGTTGCCCCAGTTTTTACTCGCAGGTACATTTTTTGCTGTAGAAGCTTTTCCAACCTGGCTTCAACCTATTTGCAATGCGCTTCCTTTGACACATTTTAATAATGCGATGCGTAACATTGCTTTTGAAGGCGCTTCATTAGCAGCCTGCAGTAAAGAACTATTGATTCTTGGTTTATGGATTGTGGGTGTATATGGGATTGCTTTTAAAACATTTAAATGGGATTAACATGCGCGTTATTAAATTAGGCTTTATTAGTGTTGTTATTTTTTTTGTATTGCTTACACTCGGTGGCCTACTGCTACCATCACATAATATTGTTTCACGTGCAGTAAACATCAAAGCAAAGCCAATATCTATTTTGCCGCTTATTCAAAATAAGTCGCAGTGGCATATGTGGATGGAAGGGATGGATAGTACTACTTTAAATAAGCACCAACAAATACAAATAATTTCTGCATCAGACTCTTTGATAGTTGCCAACTGGAAAACAGCAGAGGCAAATTATACGACAAAATTCAGGTTGATTTACAGCCCAGGCCAGGCTGTAACTATTGTGCAGTGGCAGTTCGAACAAGATGTTGCATGGTATCCCTGGGAGCGCTTGAGTTCGCTCATGAATGATAAAATACTTGGCACTTTAATGGAAAAAAACCTAGCTAGACTTCAGTTGGTAGTAGAAGCTAACTAGGTTTTCAGTATAATTAATACATTATATAATCAATAGTGCATCACCGTAACTAAAGAAACGGTACTTGTCTTTGATGGCCTTTTTATATGCTTCTATGGCTAAATCATAACCAGCAAAAGCGCAGGTCATAATAAGTAAGCTTGTTTTTGGTAAATGGAAGTTTGTAACAAGGCTATCTGCTACATTAAAATTGTAAGGAGGATGTATAAAGTGATTGGTCCAACCTTCGCTTGGTTTCAGTAATTTTTGTGCTGTAAAGCTGCTTTCCATGGCACGCATGGTGGTGGTGCCGATAGCGCAAATACGTTTCCCATTTGTTTTGGCCTTGTTCACAATATTGCAAGCCTCATCAGTAATCTGGTAGTACTCTGCATCCATTTTATGTTTGCTTAAGTCTTCTACTTCGATAGGTCTAAATGTTCCAAGGCCAGTGTGTAGTGTTACTTCTGCAAATTTCACACCTAATATTTCACATCTTTTGATGAGTTCTTTACTAAAGTGTAATCCAGCAGTAGGCGCTGCAACCGCACCTTCATGCTTTGCATATACGGTTTGGTAACGTTCTTTATCTTCTTCGTCTGGTTTGCGTTTAATGTATTTAGGTAGTGGTGTCTCTCCTAAAAATTCTAACATTTTTTTGAAGCTTTCATCATCGTCGTCCCATAAAAAACGAATAGTACGTCCACGGCTTGTGGTATTGTC
>CANEWV010000047.1 GCA_947442905.1 Chitinophagaceae bacterium
TAAATGTCGATGGAAGAAATCATCATTTTGGTTGATCGCCGCTATTTCTAATGCATCAATGCCCAAATCTGACCCTCTTGTGCCAGCACCAATATCAGATCTATTTTTTATAATGTTTATCGTCATGCAATAAAATTTAATGTAAGATCATTATTTTTTATTATTTGTAGGATAGGGTACATTTCCTTTTGTGTAAAACCAAATAATTTTGTTCATAGTATCATCTTTTCCGCCATCGATTTCATTAAATACTTCATTTTGAGATAGTAAAGCCATTTTTTTAGCTGTCCCAGTTAATGATTTCAGGGGCTTGTTCATTTCATTCAATGCAATATTAGTTGGTAAAGCTGAATAGGTTGCTACATTTTTTGTGGTTGTAAAACAATCCGTCATTAATCTACTCGTGGCATCCATTGTATTCATAGGAGGCAGTCCTAATATTTGTTCGATGGTACGCAACATAGATACTTGATTGTATTTTGTATGCACTGTACTTTTTTTCGAATATGCACTTGCGACCAAACCAACCGTTCTATATGCCGAAACATGATCCCATCCACCCTGAGAATCGTCTTGTGTAACAAATATGACCGTATTTTCCCATGATTTACTGTGGCTAATTTTTTCAATAATTCTACCAAGAGCTAAATCATTATCCGCCACCATAGCATTAGGGGTTGGAAAGTCGGGAGAAGTGCCTGCAGAATGATCGTTGGGTAAAGAAAGCACCATCAAATTAGGTAAACTATCTTTTTGTTCCATAGCTTCCCAATCTTGTATAAATAGATCGGCTCTTTGCTGATCACTAAATGCAATGTCATCGCAGTCAGGAAAAGTTGGATGAATGATTGGATTTAAATTATCGATTGTAGTTGTATTGATCCAATTGGGTGGAATGCCGGCTGTATATTGGTTGTATAAATCGGCCCATTTTAGTTTTTTATTGTATTGTGTTTCGCAAGCCTCACCATAAACTTTAACCGTCTTTCCAAAACTTAATGCATGATTCCAAATAAAGCCAGCTTTATTATATACCAGCGCGTCTTCTTGCCTATGCGGGTAGCTTCTAAACCAAGCGCGAATATTTTTTTCTACATAATCAGATACCATGCCAGCATCTGTCCATTGGTGTCCTTCTGCCGAGGATTTTCCTGAAGCATAATAATTATCCATTAGTCCAAATTGCTCGGTTAATGCGTGCATATTAGGCGTAATTCGTTTTCCAAAAACAGTTAGACTGCTATCCCCATTTGCACCTGGCACATCACCCAATACCTGATCATAGGTTTTATTTTCTTTAATAATATACACTACATGTTTAAATACGGATGGCTCTCCTAAACGTTCTGGCACTGCTACCGGAACTGTATTGGGCCTTGCAGGAAGAGTCCACTGTGCAGCTTTTTGCAAAAGATTTAGTGTCCTTACTTTTTGGGTATATGTATTTAATTGTATTTTATTTGGTAGGGGTATCAAACTAACAGATGCAAGTTCATGGTGTATGCTTCTGGCTTTTTTAAAACTATCAACAATATTAGCACCATCTGATTCTAAATTGGCAACAAGCAACGTATTGTTTTTTATGAAGAGTCCTGCTGGATACGCTTCGGTGGGAATCAATCCTTCCGTTTTATTATTGATTAAATCATACACTAAAACAGCATTGTCTAATCCATTAGAAACAAATAATTTTTTGTTATCGGGTGTAATAAATAAACCATTGGGCGTACTGCCTTGCAAATTTTTCCCTAAAATTCCAACTGATATATTTTTGATGACTTTATTTTGATCTACTTGGATAACAGAAATTTCATCACTCGATCCATTTGCAACATAGACCAACTTACTATTGGGTGACGCGATAATAGCATTGGGATGAAGTCCTACTGCAATCTCTTTAATAAATTTTCCATTGCTAGAAAATACGCTGACTGTTCCATTATTAATAGCGCCGGTTAAAGAATCGGTATATGCCAAGCCCCATGGTACGCCTGCAGTTGTTTTTGTAGAATCAATTACCTGTGTACCTGCCCAATTGGTAACAAATACCTTTTGTTGTGCCATGGTTAAACCGTAAGGAGCCACTCCAGTAGTGTTTTTCCAAACAAGCTGCTTAGTTTTAAAATTGTATTTTACAATTTCATTATTACCGTTTAATACGGTATAAATAAAATATTCATTGCCTTCTTTTGAAAGCAATACTTGATTGGGTAAGGCATTGGAAGCGGGCAATTTTTTTTCTATTGCTATTGATTCGATATTTTTGATGCCTTTATTCCATTCAATAATCATGATTGATGATTTATCCCCTCCGGCAGCAGCAAATAAAATATATTCTTTACCATTGATGATTCCTGTGGTTATTCCAGAATAAACCGTCATAAATTTACTGTAGGCAGGATGTTCTCTAAATCTAAAATAATCAACTACTTTTTTTTGTGAAATATCTACTACAAAAAATCCATAGCGCTCTTGAACAACTACTAAATTTGAATCTGATAAATTTGCTACATCCATAGCATGGTTTTCCAAATCAGGTTTTCCATATCTAACAACTACCCCCGCCGATTCAATGATTCTATTATAAGGAAGTTCGTGCAAACTGGTATTTTGTTTGATTATAAAATCCGCTAATTCATTGATTTTATCTGTATTGATATAGTCTACACCACATGCAATAAACGTTTCCCATGCAGCAGGCGTATCGGGACTAGCCCACAAACGAACAGGCTTACCTAATTGATGTACCTTATCAATAAATTTTTTGACTTTGGATATCGTCAAAGAATCTAGTGGCCATTTAGGCTTATACTCTATTACTTTATAATAATCTTCACTAATTAAAGCAACTCTTGATAATTGTGAAGGTGTATATTTCGTATTAAGCCGCCCATCAAACCAAATAAAACTTGGATACCTATCAAATAGTGATGGATCAGGTGCATTTCCAGAAATAGCAATTGTAATATTTTTATTTTGTGTAATGCTTGGATATTTTTGAAGCAATTTTACCAATTGATCAAGTGTTGGTATGGCTTCTGTTTTAATATCTATTAATAACTGTAACTTTCTATCCGGTTGATTATAGGCAGCTATAGGCATTAGGTATAAATGTTCTAAACTATTTGATGCCACCAAGTCTTTGGTATCATGGCCTACTAATATTTCATTATTCACTAAATGAATATCTGCTTCTATAGATCCAAAACCTTCATTGTATGCCAAATGAAATGGTTTTTGCTTTGCATAGTCGTTGTGTGAATGAGCACGAGCCGCACTCATGCTTTGCGCTTTGCCAGAAAAGTAAACTAAAAACAAAAACGGAATAAAATATAAAGTTTTCATATAAATTTTTGATCGTACAATTTAGTTAAAAATAGGGAGCTGAGATATTATACTTAATAGAACGTATGTAACTTTCTAAAGTTGATGACTTTTAGTCATAAGCACTTCTTAGAATATGAATTAATTATTAATTTATAAAAGACTGATGAACTTAATACATCTATTTCTTAGATTACTTTTAAAAATGTTTGACTATGTACTGGCGTAAACTAAATGGCGAAAAAATCGAGCTTCCAATTAAAGAAGCTGTAAAAAAAGTGATTGAAACAGAAACTGCAAACAATAAGAAATTAAAAGTATGCATTGGTACTGATAGTCAAGTTAAAGGCAACTATACTGAATTTGCGACTGTGATTGTTTTTTTAAGAGAACATAATGGAGGTTTTATGTTTATTCACAATGATAAAACGGATAAAAAATATCATATCAAAGAAAGAATGCTGTTGGAAGTTTCTAAAAGTGTGGAGATTGCATACGAACTGTGTGAACTTTTTATAGAACATAATGTAGAAATGGAAATTCATGCCGATATAAATACCAATCCACAGTTTAAAAGCAATGACGCCCTAAAAGATAGCATGGGATACATAGTTGGAATGGGTTTTAACATCAAGGTAAAGCCAGATGCTTTTGCTAGTAGTTGCTGTGCAGATAGGATTGTTAATTAACAATAAGAAAACAGTTTGTTTACAATAAGATAACATAGGCTGCATAATTTTATTACAAATTAAACGATATGCGAAAACCGTATCAAAAAAAACAAAGTAATCTTGTAGCCGTTATTGAGCCTATCAAATACGGTAAAAACCCAAATCAACTTTCTCCTCAATTTGGACACGAAGCATTAGAGGAAAATGATACCCGGTTCACACAAGATGAAGATTTATCTTATTTAGCAGAAGATGAATTGTCTATTGAAGAGGTTTACCAAGAAGTTTTAAATGAAATAAAAGCCAAAAAGGTTAATTTTTAACTCATTTGATAACTTTAACTTAATTGCTGCGTAATATTTAGTTTACACAGATGTGGTCCCTTTGGAAAACATTGGGCTATGAAAAAGCATTTTCTTTCAATCACTTTAGTTTTTTCAATTTTATTTGTTAGTGCACAAAAAGCAACAGAAGCCCCAAACATTTTCATTATAACCATAGATGGATATAGATGGCAAGAAGTGTTTAGAGGCGCCGACCTTACATTAATGTCTGACCAAAATTTTGTCAAAGACACCAATCTCATTAAGGAACAATTTTGGAGCGATGACGAATTAGAGAGAAAGAAAATGTTGATGCCCTTTTTTTGGAATGTTATTGCTAAAAGGGGGTTATTGCTTGGCAATAGAGATTTTGGCAACAAGGTAGCCGTTTCAAATATTTATAAAATTTCTTACCCCGGATACAATGAAATATTAACAGGGTTCGCTGATAAGAAATTTATTGCCAATTTACCATTAAGAAATTATAATTCAAATGTTCTTGATTATTTGAATAAAAGTGAAACCTATGCTGGTAAAGTAGCAGCGTTTAGTTCATGGAATGTAATTCCTTATATATTAGATGAAAAGCATAATAATTTTACCGTTAATGGTGGTTATGAGGCATTAGATGAGGATCAAGATTCTCTAAATGTTTTAATCAACGCAGTTCAAAGTAAGTTGAACGATAAATCACATACCAGAAAAGACCTATTAACATACGCTAGTGCAAAAAATTATATAGAACAAAATCATCCCAAAGTTCTTTTTTTGGGATTGGGAGAGACCGATGATTTTGCACATAAAAAGCAGTATGATCAATATTTATATAAGGCCAAGCAAGTGGATCAAATCATTAGCGAACTCTGGTATTATGTTCAAACTGATCCTTTTTATAAAAACAATACCACTTTTATTATTACTACCGATCACGGCCGCGGTGGCAAAAGCTCTAATTGGTCTACGCATGGATTTTGGGTAAAGGGTTCCGGTGAAACTTGGATGGCAATGATTGGGAATAATATCATTAATAATGGAGAAATGAAAAACAAAGACATTGCTTATCTAAAACAAATTGCTTCTACCATTTCTTTACTTGCTGATGAAAAATTTGAAGCAGAAGATCATACTGTTGCCGGTCCTTTAGCGGTTGTTAAAGATCAAATTAAAAATAACTGATTATAAGAAGAAAATTAGTTGGATTTTGTACTTACATTGAGTTATAAATCAATGTTATGAAACTGATACTTCTATTTTTTGCTAGTTTCTTTTCCAGTTTTTTATCTGCACAATCTTTTCAATACACGGTTTCAAAAGACAAATCTTCAAAATACCATAGCATACAGGAGGTATTAAATGCAATTCCATCCGGTAACACAAAGCCCGTTAAAATATTTGTAAAGGCAGGGGTATATAATGAGGTAATGGTAGTGGATGCCAGTAAATCAAATATTACACTCATTGGCGAAGATGTAAATACTACCATTATCAATTATAATAACCATGCCGGTGTTAAAACCCCCAATGGTGACACCCTAAATACATGGACCTGTGCTACAGTTTTTATTTATGGAAACGATTTTCAAGCACAAAACATCAGTTTTAGCAATCAGGCAGGTTTTACCGCCGGACAGGCCGTAGCAGTAAGGGTTGAGGGCAATAGGGCCAGTTTTTTTAATTGTAAAATGACGGGTTTTCAGGATGTGTTATTTTTAAGTGGCAATGGCGTCAAGCAGTATTTTAAAGACTGTTACATAGAAGGCACTACCGATTTTATTTTTGGAGCCGCTACTGCGGTGTTTGAAGATTGTCATATTCATAGCAAGAAAAACTCACACGTTACGGCCGCCTCAACCAATTCAATTATCCCTTTTGGATTTGTATTTAAACGCTGCAAACTAACCGCAGATAGTGCCATCAATAAAGTTTCTCTTGGAAGGCCCTGGTCACCTACTGCAAGTGTTACGTATTTAGACTGCTGGATGGGTCAGCACATTATTGAAGAGGGTTGGAATAATTGGAAAAATCCAGCCAACGAGTTAACTGCAAGATATAAAGAGTACAATAGCACTGGACCTGGCGCTAACCCTCAAAAAAGGGTTTTATGGTCTAAACAATTAACCAGTCAAGAAGCAATTGGTTATGCTAATGATAAAA
The DNA here is from genome assembly GCA_947442905.1 of Chitinophagaceae bacterium. Next base: position 6,473 of record CANEWV010000047.1, read on the forward strand.
TACTAGGCGCATGGACGCCAGTAAAAAAATAAATTATTTTTTATTTTTTGCGCTCGTTCCTTTTTTCCAGAAACCAAAAAAAGATGGGTAATAACCTTCGGTGTTTGGAAACATCCAGTCTCTGCTATCTTTTATGCCTGGGTAATATTCAAATGCAGGGTGTTCTTTTGAGATAAATGCATTTGAAATTGTTAGACCCTCATATTGCTTTATCAGTGCATCCACTTCTCCCGCATAAATTATAATACCATCTATACTTTTTGATAATGCTATAATAAAATCCATCACTTTTTCACTTACAGGATATTTGTTAAAATGAGACGGCTCTAATAATAGTACTCTATTTACATTTTCTGTGGCGCGCCAAAGTGGATCTAAATTGTAGCTATTGTAAAGTAGCGTTGGCTTTGAAGTGTCTAGTATAGGGACCTCCGTTTGTGGCAAATTGGTTTTTAAATCAATCGTGGTTATAGCTTCTAATGCAATAGGGACGGGCATTGTAGCAATATGCTCATAACTATCATCTAAAAATGTTTGCAATTGATTTGTACCCGTATACTTATTGATATTTTCCTGATTGCAGTAATATTTTTTAGATGAAAAACTACCGGCCACCCACTGCCAACTACAACTATTGCTTGCAAGATCGCCATCTAGTAAATGATAATACATCCACTTTGCAGGTGTGAGCCAGTGTGATTTTGCATTGTTACAAACCATAGCTGCCAAATACATTCTGATATGATTGTGTAAGTATCCGGTGCTATAAAAAGTATTGATTTGATCATCAATAACCTGAATGCCTGTTGACGCATTAACAATGGCAGTAGGAATTTGATCATGTAAAAAATCTGGTTGTGGTTGTTTTAAATCAGTAAACAGTTCTTCTTTTTTTACCTGCCAAACACGCTGATAATATTCGCGCCAAGCAAGTTCTTGCAAAAACTTTTCAATCTCGTAGGGCTTGTATCCTTTTTGCAAAACAGCTTCCTTGATTTGTGCAACACTAATTACGCCCCTTGATATATAGGGCGACAAATAGGTAACATCGCCATTAATAAAATTTCTTGTTTTAGCATACTTAATAGGATTGATAGCATTGATACGCTCAACAATCAAATCATAACTGGTAGGAAATAGTGTTAGAGGATCATTATTAAGGCTTAGCATATTCGATTTTTTGAAGTAATTGAGTAGTATGATAACTATCTACACCTGAACTAGTAATGGTGCCAGCTTTTTCGATATCTACAAATCCATCATCCAGTAAACAGTTGTCAGGATAGTGCACAAATTTTATTTCACCAATAATCATACTCGTTTGATTGATGCTAATATTTATTCGCTCCTTAAATTCCATGCCTATTTGAATATTACTTTCGGCAACAAAGGGAGCAACAAAATCATTTTTAAATACGGGCGTTAGCCCTGTCGCATCAAATTCTGATACGTTTTTAGGATAACGGGCCGATGTTTGATGCGCCTTTTCATAGATACCGGCATTAATATGGTTAATGGTATAAAAACCAGTTTCCATAATATTAGTAAGTGTATGCCGCTCCACAGAATCGGGACGCATGATAAAACTTAATAGGGGTGGATTGGAGCCAATATGTACAATAGAACTAAATATGGCCAAATTGGTTTGTCCGTTTGTATCTATAGTGCCAATAAGTGCAACACTTCTAAATCCACTAATGCTATTGATGAATTGCGCTCTTTTTCGCTGCTCCATTTCCATTAACTGAACCAAATCTAAAGTGGTGTTCATATTTTATTACTTATCTAATGATTGTAAATAATTTTCAGCTATTTGTAAATGAGCGTCTCTTTTTTGATCTGTCATTTTATCAAATGTTTTTACGAGCATGCCTATGCGTGGGTTTTGTAAAAAGAAACTGCGGTGTACATGCATGAAGCGCCAAAACAATCCATCCCAAATAGGTTGCCAGGTTCCCTTTTCATAATCACTCATTTTCATAAGGTAATTACTACCGCTGATATAGGGCTTGGTGGTCATGAGGCCACCATCGGCAAACTGTGTCATACCATATACATTGGGTACCATCACCCAGTCATAAGCGTCAATAAACATTTCCATAAACCACTTGTGCACTTCGTCCGGATCAAATTCGCAGAGGAGCATAAAATTCCCAAGCACCATGAGTCTTTCTATATGGTGGGCATAGCCTGTTTTTAAAACCTTTTTTATAGTACTATCGATGGGTGCTATACCAGTATCGCCGGTCCAAAACGTTTTAGGAATTTTTCTTGTAAATTTCCAGTAATTGGTGGTGCGCTGTTTTGTTCCTTCCCGCTCATACACAAGTCTAATAAATTCACGCCAGCCCACTATTTGTCTAATAAATCCTTCTAATGAATTAAGTGGAATGTTTTTTGTTGCACTCACACGTATTGTTTCATCAATAATTTGCTGCGGTGTGAGAAGGCCAATATTTAACATGGGTGACAGCA
>CANEWV010000048.1 GCA_947442905.1 Chitinophagaceae bacterium
ATTTTTTACCTATTTTGCGTCAAATTGTGGAAACAATAAACCATGCTACAACTAAATTATCAAACAGCGCTATTAGAAGCAGGACTTGACGAAGCAGGCAGGGGTTGTTATGCAGGGCCTGTATTTGCGGCAGCTGTTATTTTGCCCGCTAACTTTTATCATCCACTTTTAAATGACAGTAAAAAACTAACAGAAAAAAATAGAGCGGTATTAAAACCCATCATCGAAAAAGAAGCCATTGCATGGGCGGTAGCCAGTGTATCACACACAGAAATTGATGAGATTAATATTTTACAAGCATCCATTAAAGCGATGCACTTAGCTGTTGCAGCACTCAAAAAAAAGCCAAAATATTTAATTGTAGATGGCAACCGTTTTAAGCCCTACAAAAATATTCCGCACACATGCATTGTTAAAGGTGATGGAAAATATGCTTCAATTGCAGCAGCAAGTATTTTAGCAAAAACATATAGAGATGCTTTTTTAGAAAAGCTACATAAAGCATACCCGATGTATGGTTGGGATAAAAATAAAGGATACGGAACGGCTGTACACCGCGCGGCTATTGAAATACACGGCTTATGCGAACATCACAGAAAAAGTTTTGCTATCCTTCCCACACCCCCGCCCCTTCTCTAATAACGGTATAATCGTCGGTGGTGCAATCAACAATAGTTGAAGTAATCATGCCGCCTATGCCACCATCAATAACAATGTCAACAAGCTTTTCAAAATTTTCATGAATCACATATGGATCTGTGTAGTCTTCTACCATCTCACCAGGTAAAGACGCAGATAAAATGGGATGTTCGAGAGCTGCAACAATAGCACTAGCAATTTGATTGTCTGGAATACGAAGCCCGATGGTATTTTTTTTGTTTTGCAAAAGCTTGGGCACCTGCTTACTTGCTGGCAAAATAAAAGTGAATGGACCAGGTAAATAATTTTTCAAAAGCCTATACAGTGGCGTTGAAATTGCCTTTGCGTATTTACTTAAATCGGAAAGGTCAGCACAAACAAAACTAAGTTGCGCTTTGGCTGGATCTACCCCTTTTATTTGTGCAATTTTTTCGATGGCTTTAGGCTGAAAAATATCACATCCTAAACCATAAATGGTATCGGTGGGATATGCAATGATACCGCCACTTTTAAGGCAGTCCACTACGGTAGCAATATGTCTAGGATTGGGGTTGTTAGGGTGTATTTCTAATAACATCTTATAGAATCTCCCACACTTCGCGGCCACGTAGCATTTTATCCAAATCGCCTTTACCTTTAGTAGCAATCACTTCTTCAATTTGCATAGCCATTACGTCTTCGTAACAAGCTCTATCTGTTTCAAAGAAAACACCAAAAGGTCTTGGAAAATGTCCGTCCGGTTTTGTAGGCGAATCAAATAAGCGTACCAACACTTGCGCTTTATAAAAATCTTTTTCGTCGTGGATCCATAAATCATCGGCACTAACACCATCACCAAGCGATACAACCACAGGTTTTAGTCCATCAAATTTGATACCCTTGTCTGCGTTGCCACCAAAAATTAATGGCTTGCCTTGTTCTAAAAATAAAGCCTCTTCCTGCTTGGTTGATTTTTCTGTAAATATTTCAAAAGCCCCATCATTAAAGATGTTGCAGTTCTGGTAGATCTCTAAAAATGAAGCGCCTCTATGCTGGTGTGAACGTGTAAGCATGGCTTGCAAATGCTTAGGGTCACGATCCATACTGCGCGCAATAAAACTAGCATCGGCGCCAAGCGCTAATGCAGCTGGGTTAAATGGATGATCAATACTTCCGTAAGGCGTACTTTTTGTAATCTTATGTTCTTCGGAAGTTGGCGAATATTGTCCCTTTGTTAAACCATAAATTTGGTTGTTAAACATCATAATGTTTACGTCAAAATTTCGACGCAACAAATGAATGGTATGGTTACCGCCAATACTTAAACTATCACCATCTCCAGTAACAATCCAAACACTGAGTTCGGGTCTAGTTGCTTTTAAACCACTAGCAATAGCCGTAGCACGTCCATGAATGGAGTGCATACCAAAAGTGTTCATGTAATAAGGGAAACGACTACTACATCCAATGCCGCTAATAATGACAATGTTTTCTTTGGGAACCCCAATATTGGGCATCACTTTTTGAACCTGCGCCAAAATAGAATAATCGCCACAACCCGGACACCATCTAACTTCTTGGTCGGTGGCAAAATCTTTGGCGGTTAAAATAGGAGCCTCTATAGTAGTATCGGTAGACATCTGGTATTATTTGAATGAATGGTCACCAAAGGTCCGACTAAATTTAATACAGAATGCAAATTGTTTAGCCTTTTATGAGGGCCTCCCAAAATTCGGCGCCTCTGCGGGTATGAGGTATTACAATCGTACCCCCAACAATATTGGCTACGGCAAAAATTTCATAGACTTCGGCTGTAGAAAGGCCCAGTTCGTGGCATTTTTGGAGATGGTATTTGATACAATCGTCGCACCTAAGTACCATACTAGCCACTAGGCCAAGCATTTCCTTTGTTTTTTTGTCCAGCGCACCATCATCGTAGGTATTGGTGTCTAGGTTCCACAAACGTTTTAAAACGAGGTTGTCTTTGCTTAAAATGACATCATTCATTTTTTGACGATAGTCATTAAACTCCTGTATTGAATTGTCCATAAGCAAATGTATTAAAATTTATAACCATCGTCTGCAATCAATTTGTCTGCAATTCGGCGTCGAGCCTCCTTGGTATTGTATGGATCAACTTTGGTAAAACGCTTAAGACCAATATGCATCATACGAAGCTCGTCACCGTCAGCAAAACTATTGAGGGCGTCTTTACCTGCTTTATTAATTTTATCGGCAGCATCGTATAAATAAGTACGCATGATATCTGCTTGGAGGCTAGTAGCTTCTTCCCCATTTTTTTGAGCAAGTTTCATAACACGAAGTAGTGCACTCTCGGTATGAAAAACCTCAATGGCCATGTCTGCTATATTCATCAATACTTCCTGCTCTTTTTCAAGTTGCATCATAAGTTTTTGTACAGCAGCGCCGGCTACCATGAGTATTGCTTTTTTAAAGTTGGCAATATATTTTAGCTCTTTTGCAAAAGGCGCATCATCAATATCACCAAAATCTGGAATACTCATGAGTTCTTTTTGCACCGCCATAGCAGGCGTCATTAAATCAAGCTTTCCTTTCATGGCGCGCTTTAATACCATGTCTACGGTAAGCAAACGGTTGATTTCATTGGTGCCTTCGTAAATACGATTAATTCTAGAATCACGGTATCCTTTTGAAATTTGATATTCATCACTAAAGCCATTACCACCATGTATTTGAACACCTTCGTCTACCACAAAATCCAACACTTCACTACCAAAAACTTTCAACATGGCACATTCAATTGCATATTCTTCGGCAGCTCCTAATAATGCTTGTGCAAATGTTTTTCCTTCTTGGAGTAGTGCATGTTCTTTATCATCAATCCATTTTGCAGTTCGGTAAAGACCCGCTTCACACACCCACATTTTTATGGCCATCTCTGCCATTTTATGTTTGATAGCGCCAAATTTTGCAATCGGTAATTTAAATTGTTCTCTAGTTTTTGCATACTGCACACTCACCGTAGTTGCTCTTTTTGCACCACCTAGTGTTGCTGCACATAATTTTAAACGTCCAATATTTAATACGTTAAATGCAATGATATGACCTTTGCCTATTTCGCCCAAAACGTTACCCACAGGCACTTTGCAGTCTTGAAAATAAAGTTGAACGGTAGAAGATCCTTTGATACCCATTTTATGTTCTTCGGGACCTTGTGTAAACCCATCGGTACCTTTTTCTACAATAAAACCAGTAAATTTTTCACCGTCAATTTTTGCAAAAACAGTATATACGTCTGCAAAACCACCGTTGGTGATCCAACACTTTTGACCATTTAAAATATAGTGCTGCCCGTCAGCAGAAAGTACCGCTGTAGTTTTTGCACTAAGTGCGTCACTGCCACTATTAGGTTCCGTTAAACCATACGCTCCTTTCCATTCACCACTTGCTAGCTTAGGAATATATTTTTGTTTTTGCTCGTCATTACCAAAATATAAAATTGGAAGTGTGCCAATACCTGTGTGCGCAGCAATGGCCACCGAAAAAGAATAACCACCGCCCAGCGCTTCATTTACAATGGTTGAGGTAATAAAATCTTTACCGAGTCCACCATATTCTTCGGGACAAGAAGTAGACAAAAGCCCCTGCTCACCTGCTTTTTCCATGAGTGATGGCATTAAACCAGGCTCTAGTTTATCGATACGGTCTACAATCGGTAAAATTTCTGTGTCAATAAATTGATCACACATATCTTTTACCATTTGTTGTTCTTCATTAAATTCTTCTGGAATAAAAGTAGACGCTAACGTACTTTCTTTAATGATCCACTCACCACCTAATAACGGTTGTTGATTTGAATTTTCCATATGTATATTTTTAAAAGACTTTTATAATAAATTATCGTACACTTTTTGAAACACGAGTTTCACAATTTCAATTTCATTTTTATGAACGCCAACAAGTGCTTCATCCATGGTTTGATTGGCTAGCTCGATGGTTTTGTCTTGGAGTAATTTTGCTGAGTCTGTCAAGCATACGAGATTAATGCGTCGATCCTCTTTAGAAGGCATACGCTTTACTAATTTTTGTTTTTCGAGATTGTCAATTAAACGTGTGATACTTGGCTTGTCTCTAAATGTTCGGTTACACAATTCTTGCTGACTAAGTGCGTCTTGCTTCCATAAATGATAGAGTACGCTCCACTGCTCGATAGTAATTTCGAGACCGGCTAGTCTAAAGTTTTTTTGTAAACGACGGGCAACAGCGGTAGACGCCATACCATTGATAACGCTGTATAATTCGCCTCTTTTAAATTGGTTGTTTGACATATAGTTAGTTATGCAACTATTTCAAAGTACGGCCGTTTTTTGCATAAAACCAAGAAAAAATTGTGAAATGAAGGGGCTAGCCTAACAAATAGCCCAATTATTGATTTTCTTTGTTACATGCCCTTTTTAACAGTAACCATTTGTCTACTTGCTGCCTACGGCGTATTGATGGCCTTGTATACAAGAGGGTACTGGCGCATGCGTGGTTTTGTGGCCAGCGACAAAACACCCATTACCAAGTTTTCAGTGATCATTCCGGCCCGTAACGAAGCAGACAATATAGAATCTTGCATTGCTGGCATACTAGCACAAAACTACCCTAGCCATTTGTTTGAAATTATTGTGGTAGACGATTTTTCTGAAGACGAAACGGCGCAGATAGTTTTGAAGATTGCAACACAACATAACAATGTTCGCTTACTACAATTAAAAGATTTTACTAATAACGAAAACCTAGTTGCGTATAAAAAAAGAGCGATAGAAATTGCGATTAACGAGGCAAGTGGAAATTGGATGGTAACCACAGACGCAGATTGCAGTGTTACTCGAAATTGGCTAGCTACTTATGATGCGTATATTCAGGAACACGACTGTGTAATGGTGGCAGCACCCGTAGCCTATACAAACACGGGAAGTTTTTTATCTATTTTTCAGGTACTAGATTTTATTAGTTTACAAGGTATAACGGCAGCAGCTGTTGCTTCTGGATCACATACACTTTGCAATGGCGCCAACTTGTGCTATTCGAAAAAAGCTTTTGAAAGTGTTGGTAAATTTAGCGGTATCGATCATTTGCCAAGCGGTGATGATATGCTACTGATGCATAAAATGAAAAAATCGTTTCCTGGTAAAATTGGTTATGTATATGCACAGGATGCAGTGGTTTCAACGGCTCCAAGCGCTACCCTTGGCTTATTTATTCAACAGCGGATACGCTGGGCTAGCAAGGCTTCTGGCTATCAAGATAAAATTATATTTTGGATACTTCTGCTCGTATATCTTGTTAATGTATCGTTACTGGTATACCTACCCATTAATTTTTTACAAACAGGAAATATTAATTACTGGCTAATCTTAGTAGCCGCTAAAACACTGATTGAAATACCATTCATGTATGCGTCCGCCCAGTTTTTTAAACAACAAAAACTGCTATGGTGGTTTGCTTTTATGCAACCATTTCATATGGTATATACGGTAGTTGCGGGTTGGTTTGGTACCTTTGGTTCTTACAAATGGAAAGGCCGAACCGTAATGCAACAACAAGAAGGAACTTTTTTTAGAAAGCTTCGCCGCAATAAAGCAGCGAGCGTTTCACTATATATTGTAGCCGCTGCTTTTTTGATGGCGGTTTTTGCTTATTTTATTGCACCCGAACATTCGCCAAATGCCAACCGCATGATTCCTGAAATAGGAAGCATGAAGCCAGGCTTTAGCATTCAATTACTTCAAGTAAAACGCACCAGTCAACCAAAACAAACATCCTTTTTTGAAAAATTGATTGGTGGCGAAGAAGACGTTTACACTTTTGTTCCGGTCACTTCTTATTCTATCAAAGGAAACGATATTCATTATCAAAAATATATTGACGAGGGCATTACAGAGCCTGGTGTCATGCAGTTGAGCCTGCTAGCCAAGAGTCCTGTTATTACACAAACCTATTACGCCGGCACTGATAAGTTTGGAAGAGACATGCTAAGCCGCCTTATCATTGGCGTGCGTGTAAGTTTGGGCGTAGGTTTAATTGCAGTAATACTGTCTTTAACCATTGGTATTTTACTGGGCGCCATTGCTGGCTTTTATAGAGGCTGGATAGACGAATGTATCATGTGGTTTATCAATGTTATTTGGAGTATTCCAACATTACTTTTGGTGTTTGCTATTACACTAGTTTTAGGAAAAGGATTTTGGCAAGTTTTTATTGCCGTAGGATTAACCATGTGGGTAAACGTTGCAAGACTTGTGCGTGGCCAGGTAATGGCTATTAAAAACAGAGAATTTATTGAAGCAACACGCGTATTAGGCTACTCCGATATGCGTACTATTTTTATTCATATTTTACCCAATATTATTGGACCGGTTTTAGTGATTGCTGCAAGTAATTTTGCATCAGCCATTGTTATTGAAGCGGGTTTAAGTTTTTTAGGCGTGGGTGTTCAACCTCCACAACCCAGCTGGGGCCTGATGATCAAAGAAAATTACAATTTTATTATTACGCACAATCCTGCACTGGCATTAGCACCGGGCATTGCCATTATGATATTAGTGCTTGCCTTTAATTTATTGGGCAATGGATTAAGAGACGCTTTTAATGTACGGGAAAAATAAATGACACTTAAATTATTCGGCAGGTGATACCACCACATTTCTAACCAAACTTTCTTCGAGAGAAATAAACGTTTCTGTTCTTTCGATGCCTTTTATTTTTTGCAACTCGTCGTGTAAAACATAACGCAACTGCTGAATGTCTTTACATACGATTTCTGCAAACATGCTATAGTTTCCCGTGGTATAATTTAAGCGCACAATTTGTGGCACTTTTTTTAATTCTTTAGCAACACTATCATACAACGAACTTTTTTCTAAATAGATGCCAATAAACGCAATTACGTCGTAACCAAGTTCTTTTAAATCGACAGATAGTTTTTTACCCTTTACCACACCCAGCTCTTCTAACTTTTTAATACGCACGTGGATGGTACCGCCCGATACAAAGAGTTTTTTACCTAAATCGGCGTATGAGACTTCTGCATCTTCCATCATTTCCTGAATGATCTGTAAATCGAGTTTGTCAAGATTTAATTTTGGGTTCATAATGGGGCCTGTTTTTAGTATATTTCTAAATTAAAGCTAATTTATTAAACTATTTCTATACTTTACGATAATTGATTAAAATATTTGTAACGAGTAGGTGAAATGCTTTAATATTGTATGGTCAACAAGCGACAAACAGTTCTTATCTATTGTGGGGTGATGAAATTTTTGGCAAACATGCCCTCTTGTCTCGAGGGTGAGGATAACGGGATAAACGTAACATAGAGCCGCTTAGCAATAAGCGACCAGGGTCGACCACTGAACTTTGTGTTATAGCTAACTGCCTTCTGGAGGTTCGATCCCTCCCCCTACAGCAATAAAAAGCTCCTATTACATTGATATATAATGTTTTAGGAGCTTTTTGATTTATATTAGGTGACACTATGGGTGACACTAAAATAAATAATTTTATGTGTATTTGTACAATTTAGAATTCATCAATTAATTCGACAGAAGCTTTTGCATATGGATTTTTGTCAATCATAATTTGCAATACTCTTCTGAAGTTATTCAGTTCTCTTTGCTCAATTATTTCTTGCATTTTTGTTCTACCCAGGAATCCTTTTTCCAAATTCAATTCTATCGCAACATCTAAACCTGTTAATGTGCTTGGCATATCAAATAATAATGCTAAAGGAGCGCTATTAGGATCAAAACGAAACCAAGCGGGATGATCTCTAAACTGAGTCTTAATTTTATTTTCGACAAAACCGTGACGTTTATAAAACAAATCTGCTTTTTGTCGAATCATTCCCTTTAGATCAGAAGGCATTACTACCTTAATCCTGAATTCATCGTAAACTACCCCTTCCAATTGAATCGGCATAGCCCTTTGAACAGCATCAACAAGCCCAGAAATAAAATTTTTATAATATCCAACAGCCAAGGCTGTAGTAGGATATATACTTAAATGACCTAAATGATAATGTTCTTCGATTTTGGCGATAAATTCCTCGCATCCTACTTTTATGGAGTGCGAATCCCCATGACTAAAACGTGGCATAAATATACCATTAAAGTCAGATGGTAACTTTATCCCTTCCTCTACAAGAAGAAAGGCTTTATTTTTTCCAATTGCTCCAAGAAAAAGGGATATTTCAAGGATGAC
>CANEWV010000049.1 GCA_947442905.1 Chitinophagaceae bacterium
GATTTATTTAAAGAGGAAGATGAACTTTTAAATAAATAAAAACGAACCCTTTTACGATACCCATTTCATTCTAACTTTCTAAACTCGTTTATATGATTCACTTCGATCTTCCTAAACAAAAATCCTCGATCATTAAAGTACTTGGTGTTGGTGGAGGCGGAAGCAACGCAGTTAACTTCATGTTTGATCAAAATATTGAAGGTGTTGATTTCATTATTTGTAATACAGATGCTAAAGCCATTGAGCAGAGTCGCATTCCCAATAAAATTCAGTTAGGCCCACACCTTACCCAAGGTTTAGGCGCTGGCGCAAATCCAGAAGTTGGTAAATTAGCCACCGAAGAATCGCTTGAAGAAATCAAGCGCATTTTAGAAGTGAATACTAAAATGGCTTTTATTACTGTTGGTATGGGAGGTGGAACTGGTACTGGCGGAGCACCTATCATTGCACAAATTTGTAAAGACTTAGGCATTTTAACAGTAGGTATTGTTACAACACCGTTTGGTTTTGAAGGCCCACGTCGTTTGCAACAAGCGCAAGAAGGTATTGCGCAGTTAAAGCCACACGTAGATACCTTACTTGTAATTAGCAACGATAAATTACGTATGCAATACGGTAATTTAAAAATGAAAGAAGCATTTGGTAAGGCTGACAATGTATTAGCCACTGCTGCTAAATGTATCACCGATATTATTAATAGTAGAGGTCATATTATTGTTGACTTTGCAGACGTTTGTACCGTAATGAAAAATGGTGGTGTTGCTATTTTAGGTAAAGCAGAAGTAGAAGGAGAAAACAGAGCACAACTTGCTATCGAAGAAGCCATTGCATCTCCACTTTTAAATGATAGCGATATCAAAGGCGCTAAATGGATTTTAATTAATATCAATAGTGCCGAAGGTGATCATGAATGCACCATGGATGAATTGGAAATTATTAATAATCACCTACGCATGCAAGCCGGAGAAGATACGGATGTAATTGTGGGAATGGGTTACGATAATACGTTGGATAAAAAAATTGGTATCACACTTGTTGCAACAGGATTTGAACATAAAGATCCATTTGCAATAAGTCCGGCAAGTACAAAAGCGGTTCCTCAAGAAGAAAAAATTGTAATGACGCTTCAAACTGAGCAAACTGCTCAGGCTCCTGTGATTAGTTTTGTTGAACCAGAACCTGTTGTTGAAGAAGTGGCTCCTGTTGTAGAACCAGTTCTTGCACCTGTTTTTGAACTTCCTACCATGCAAGCACTTGTACAACAATCTTTACCGCTTGAGCAAAACGATCCTTTTATGATGCGTCCAACATTTACAGCACCTGTTGTAGAAGTAGAAGCACCAGTAGTAGCGTATGTTGCACCCGTAGAAGAAATTGCGCCTATCGTTGAAGAACGCTATGTACTTCAATTTGAATTAAGCCCAGAAATTACTGAAGAAGTTGAACTACCAGTAATAGAAGTGGAACCAGAAATTGTTGTTCCACCTGTTACTGCATCAGAAGCTTTGCTTCAGTTTACAGTAAACGATACACCAACGGCAACCGCATCAAGTGCCGCTGCATTTACGGGTACTATTTTAAATAAGCCTACCAATATTTATGCAGAAGAAACGCAAGCGCCTGCAAAGGTAGTGCGTGTGCAAGAAATTGCGCCGCCAGAAGTAATTGTACCCGTTACTCCAATTGCTGTAGGTATTGCATCATCTGTCGCTTATATCGCTCCAAATCCAATGACAGCGCAACCTGCATCAGAAGCGCCTGTACAACAGTCTTATAGAACATCATTTGGCGAGTCGTTGAATGAGTTAGAAGAAGATGCGGAGTTAGGACTTTGCGATATGGAATTAATTGAAAAACCTGAAATGCCTTCTTATAGTCAGGCCACCAATATGGCAGCTCCTGCTTCTTTTATTGATGACTCGATGTTTGATGATGCAGAAGAGCAAAAGCGCAGAGCTGCAGAGCGCATCCAAAAATTACGCAACCTTTCTTTTAATATGAGTAGCGGTGGTGCAGATTCTGGTAGTGAATTTGACAATGTACCTGCGTATGTTAGAAGAAATATGGAACTTTTTGGAAGTACCCTTACTACTGTAGAAGATTTTTACAGTAAGTATACGGTAGGTAAAGACGAAAAAGATCAAACACAAATATCAACGCTGAATACCTTTTTACACGGTAAGAAGCCCGATTAATAGCATGTAACTTTGTTTTAGCCTGGTGATTTTAGTTGTAGATCCCAACCTTTTGGTTGGGATCTTTGTTTATACACTATTAAGCTTAATTTACAGATATGGCGCGCGTATTAATAACAGGAGGGACAGGGCTAGTAGGAACGGCAGTTAAAAATTTACTCTTGCAAAAAGGGTACGAAGTCGTTTTACTTACAAGGTCTACTATGTCTGACAAGGGCTATGCCCACTGGGATATTAATGCCGGAACTATTGATGCTACTGCTATTGCAGCTGCCGATTATATTATTCATTTAGCAGGTGCTGGCGTTGCAGATAAGCGCTGGAGCGTGGCGCGTAAGCAAGAAATTTTAGAAAGCCGTACAAAAAGTAGTGCAGTACTTGTAAAAGCTTTAGAAGAGACGCCCAATAAAGTAAAAGCGGTTATTAGTGCATCGGCCATTGGATGGTATGGTCCAGATAAAAATAGTCATAGTAATAACGCGCATAACAACGATTTAGCAGCGCAAGGTTTTGTAGAAACAGATCCTTCCTATCCCGATTTTTTAGGAACTACATGTGCCGCATGGGAGGCATCAATTGCACCCGTTACCGCAAATACAAATGGTTTACAAAAAAGGTTGGTATGCCTTCGCACAGGTATTGTTTTAAGTAAACACGGTGGTGCCTTAAAAGAATTTTTAAAACCGTTGGCGTTAAGAATGGCTGCTGTATTAGGTAACGGTAAGCAAATGATTAGCTGGATTGATGTTAGAGATTTAGCAAAAATGTTTGTGTATGCCATCGAACATGAGAATATGAGCGGCAGCTATAATGCAGTGGCACCAGTACCTGTAAGCAATAAATGCCTTACGCAAACCCTTGCAAGCGTACTTTACGGCAATTTTTATATGACTGCGTATGTACCTAGTTTTATATTAAAAATAATGCTTGGTGAAATGAGTATTGAAGTACTAAAAAGTACTACGGTATCTCCACAAAAAATACAAGACGCCGGTTTTGTATTTGATTATCCTATAATTTCAAAAAGTTTATCGACCCTCGATTTATAAATTTCCTTCCGCTATTTATAAAATCCCATCAAGGTTTATAAATCTTTTTTGCGGTGTAGGAAAAAGCACAACACCCAAATAGCTGTTGTAAGTAAAAGTGATAATGCAATTTGTGATGGCACTTCCGACAAAGATTTTTCGTAAGCTGTTTTTATATCTTTCCCAAACCTACCTATAAACGCAGGAGCCACAATCATTCGGTCCGAAATTTCGAAAGGTAAATACCTGCCTATATCGCCACCAATTTTTGCAGCTTTTACTTTTAAATAGCCAGTAGCAATATTTTCAACAATGAGGTAATAAAACAAAAAAATACCGAGTGCAATAAACGCTTTTTTAATAAGATAGCCTAGTAAAAAAGCAATAGAAAGCTGCGCAAAGGTTTGCAAGAAAAAAAGCCCAATATAATAAGATTGCTCCCACATTTTAGTTGCATCAAATGTATCTGCATAGATGCTAAAACCAATGGCAACAAGGGCGTAGAGCAGGGTAGTGATAGCGCTAACAATGAAAACGTCAATTAATTTACTGGCCATAAATTGACCCCTAGTCCAGCCATCAATAACATTTTGCCTTTGTGTTTTGTACTGGTACTCATTGGTTACCAGCATAATAACAAGTATCGAAGGTAGGATTACAAAAAACGATGAAATATATGCTACCGTATGCCAGGTTTCAGGAAACGCAAAGGGGTTGCCTAAAAACATTTTTGCCAGCATCTGTGTACCTTTTTGCGTTGTAATGTCTAGGTATACATTATAAAACATGAGGTTGGCAGCAGGGTAGGTAAGAAGCACAATAATAAGCATGGCCCAAAAGGCTGGATACTTTTTAATTTTAAGCCATTCTATTTGTATGAGTGAAAACATAATGTTTGCGTTAGTCGTTGGTTAATTCAAAAAATTTAGTTTCTAAACTTTTCTTTTTGAGTTGTAATTGTTGTAGCGTAATACCTTTGTCAAAACAGTATTTATTAATATGGTCTAGTTGCGCTGTTCCAACTGGGTAAAATAATTGGAGGCAGCTTGGGTGTTTTTTTACTTTGGTAAAACCGCCCATATCTTGCACCATATTTTCAAGCGCATCATTATCAGCAGCTGCAATTTCTACAATATCTTCCTGTGCGAGTACTTCATCTACTGGGCCTGCTGTTAACAGGTTTCCTTTTTTTAAGATGGCCACGTGGGTGCACACTTTTTCCACTTCGTCTAGTAAATGGCTGGCCATAATAATGGTTTTACCAGATGCTGCTAACGATTTTATGAGCTCTCTGATTTCGGCGATACCTACCGGATCTAATCCATTGGTAGGCTCATCAAACACAAGTACATTGGGGTTCCCAAGCAAAGCGGCACCAATGGCAAGGCGCTGTTTCATACCTAAACTGTAACTGCTAAACTTACTGTTTTTGCGCTCATATAATTTTACAATGCGTAACACTTCATCAATATCTGCGCTATTACCCCTGCCACTGATGGCTTGTGTAATTTTTAAATTATCTACAGCAGAGAGGTAGTGGTAAAAATTAGGCGTTTCTAGTAAAGAGCCAATTTGTTTTCTGTTATTGGTTTGTGGCGAATTGCCAAACCAACTAAACTTACCCGTATCGGCGTGGAGTACATCTAAAATAATACTAAGTAGTGTGGTTTTACCACTGCCGTTAGGCCCTAGTATACCAAACACAGCACCAGCAGGCACTTCAAAACTCACGCCATCAAGTGCCGTAAGTTTACCGTAGTTTTTTGAAACACCGGTAATCGTTAAAATAGGATGCATAGAAAAAATTAATTTCTGATGGGTCTACCGCTTTTTAAAACACTTTGAATGCGCTCTAGTGTTTTTTTCTCGCCGCATAAACTTAAAAAAGCTTCTCGCTCTAAATCTAGTAAATATTGTTCAGATACCAGGCTTTGTTCGCTAAGGTCGCCACCGCACATCACATACGCTAGTTTTTTTGCCACAACTGCATCATGTGCAGTAGCATAGCCTGCTTTTTGCATCCCATTGATACCTGCAAGAAGTGCGCCTAGCGCAGATCTTCCTAGTACTTTTACATCTTTGCGTACAGTTGGCATGGTATAACCTTGTGCATGTAAATCCATTACCGACGATTTTGCAGTAGCAATACGCCTACCCATATTCATAACAATATGATCTTGTCCTTTTCTTAAAATGCCCATATCAAAAGCTTCTGCAGCTGATGTTGCTACTTTAGCTGTTGCAATGGATAAGAATCTATTTTTTAGTGTAATGGTTTCTGGTTCTTCGTCGTGCATTTCATCACCGGCGCGTAACACAAATTCTTTGGTGCCACCACCGCCTGGAATAAGTCCCACACCCAGTTCTACAAGTCCTATATAGGTTTCTGCTGCAGCACAAACAACATCAGCATGAAGGCTCATTTCGCAGGCGCCACCAAGCGTTAGCGCGTGTGGCGCAACAGCTACCGGTATACTAGAATAACGCATACGCATCATGGTGTTTTGGAACATTCTGATGGCCATGTCTAACTCATCGTATTCCTGCTCAATAGCAAGCATAAATATCATACCTACGTTAGCACCCGCACTAAAGTTGGGGCCTTCATTGGCAATAACAAGTCCATTAAATTTTTCTTCCGATAAGGTAATGGCTTTATTAAGTCCTTCAAGTACTTCTCCACCAATGCTATTCATTTTTGAATTCCACTCAAACCCAGCGATACCATCACCAATATCATATAAACGACAAGCACTATTTTTCCAAACCAGTTTGTCTGCTTTATTTTTTAATACTAAAAATGCATCACCACCAGGGAGCGCTTTGTAAACACCCGACGCAACATCGTAACACAATTTTTTTCCGTTTTCTACTTTGTAAAAACTAGTAATGCCATTTGCTAGCATGGTGTCTACCCATGGCGCAACGGCGTGCCCAGCGGCTTTCATGGCTGCTACTGTTTTTGTAACACCAAGTGTGTCCCAACTTTCAAAGGCACCAATTTCCCAACCAAAACCAGCCATCATAGCGTCATCTACACGGTAGAGTTCGTCACTAATTTCTGGAATGCGGTGTGCAATATAAGCGAACAAACCATAGTGAAATGCTTTGTAAAAATCGCCAGCTTTATCTGGTGACGCTTGTAATAATTGAAGTCTTTGTTTTAAATCCTCAATGGGTTTAGCGGCTTCTAGGCTTGCAAATTTTGGTTTATTGCGTGCACCGTATTCGAGTGTTTGTAAATTGAGGGTTAAAATTTCTTTGCTTGCTTCACTTTTTAATTTCTTAAAAAATCCTTGACCTGTTTTATCGCCAAGCCAGTTGTTTGTAAGCATTTTTTCTAGCCACGTTGGAATATTAAAAATGGCGCGCGCCTCATCTTGTGGGCAGTTGTCTGCAACACCTTTGGCAACCTTAACAAGTGTATCAATACCAACAATATCTGCCGTTCTAAATGTTGCCGATTTTGGTCTTCCAATAATAGGTCCCGTTAGTGCTTCAATTTCATCGATGGTTAATCCTAATTTTTCCATGCTATTAAAAATGAGCATGATGCTAAACACCCCAATACGGTTGGCGATAAAGGCAGGCGTGTCTTTACAATGCACGGTTGTTTTTCCTAAAAAAATGTCACCATATTCCATTAAAAAATCTACTACCTCTGGGCTCGTATGTGGTGTAGGAATAATTTCTAATAAACGCAGGTAGCGTGGTGGATTAAAAAAGTGGGAACCACAAAAATGTTTTTTAAAATCTTCAGATCTTCCTTCTGCCATTAAATGTATTGGAATACCAGAAGTGTTAGAGGTAATAAGTGTACCTGGCTTTCTGTACTTTTCAATTTTTTCGTACATCATTTGTTTGATGTCGAGTCTTTCTACCACTACTTCAATAATCCAATCTACGCCCGCTATTTCTTGTAAGTTATCGTCAAAATTTCCTGTCGTAATTTTTTTAGCTGTTGCTTTTGTATAAACAGGAGAAGGATTACTTTTTAATGCAGCTTGTAAAGCATCGTTCACGAGTTTGTTGCGCTCTGCTGGTTTGTTACTTTCCATGGCTTCTTTTGGAACCATATCAAGTAGTAAAATATTGACACCGATACCTGCAAAATGACATGCAATACGGGAGCCCATTACACCGCTTCCTAAAATGGCAACTTTTTTAATACTACGCTTCATAAAAATGCTTTCCGTAAAATTAGTTAGTTATGCAACTATTTTAATCAAGGGGGCCAACTATTTTTTCAACATACCGGTATTTTGGGCCTTGATGGAGCATATTTACCTTTTAACCATTTTAGACCTAAATTGCCCCTCAATCAGTTATTTTTGTATTCTATGGAAGTGACACCCCAATTAGTTGACCAATTAGCCCATTTATCGAGGCTTTATTTTTCCGATGAGGAAAAGGATTCGGTACAGCAAGACCTGCAAAAAATGGTGGCTTTTGTGGAGCAATTAAACAAGGTAGACACTACGGGTGTGGAGCCATTACTGCATATGGGTGGCGCGGTAAATGTTTTACGTGAAGATGAAGTGAAGCAAACAATTACCAGAGAAGAGGCGCTTTCCAATGCACCTGACGCCAACGATCAATATTTTAGAGTACCAACGGTGATAAAAAAATAAACAACCTATGTCTGAAGCAATTATCAAGTTAGAGGAAATTAAAAAAGATTACTACATGGGTAGTCAGGCTATTACCGTTTTAAAAGGTATTACGCTCGATATTTTCAAAAACGAATATGTGGCCCTCATGGGTCCGTCGGGTAGTGGTAAATCTACCCTTATGAATATACTAGGTTGTTTGGATTCTCCAACTGGTGGCAAGTATATTTTAAATGGCAAAGACGTAAGCAAAATGCTGGATGATGAACTCGCAGAAGTGCGTAATTCTGAAATCGGATTTGTATTCCAACAATTTAATTTATTACCCCGTTTAACCGCTGCCGAAAACGTAGCCCTTCCGTTAATTTATGCGGGTATCTCTAAAAAAGAACGTATCGAAAGAGCCCTCGAAGCACTTGATAAAGTAGGCTTAGCTGATCGTAGCCACCACAAATCTAATGAGTTAAGTGGAGGTCAAATTCAGCGTGTGGCGATTGCCCGTGCCCTTGTAAACAATCCGGCCATTTTACTTGCCGATGAACCTACTGGTAACCTCGATTCAAAAACCTCTGTGGAAGTCATGGAAATTTTTGGAAAAATTAGGGCCGCAGGTAATACAGTAGTGCTTGTAACCCACGAAGAAGATATTGCTGCTTATGCCCACCGCGTGGTTCGTTTGCGCGATGGACTGGTAGAAACAGATACCACTAAATAATCTTTTATTTTTTTGAACTTTTCGGTCTTTTGTTTGTTAACGAAACAAAGACAGTAATAGCGCTATGGCACA
>CANEWV010000050.1 GCA_947442905.1 Chitinophagaceae bacterium
AACCACCACAAATGGCTATTTTTTGAAGCTTTTTGCCTAAAAATGGGCTATGTTTAATAGTAGGAATTTTAAATATATGAGCCAAATTTCGTAAAAAATCGGCCTCTGTTACAGGCGCTGATAAATGCCCTATAATGCCAGCGCCAATACCCGGTCCGGCGCCTGGTTTGGGATCTAATATCTGAAGCTCAGTTAAACCTATTTTTTGGGCTATTTTACAGTTAACCCCATCAATGACATTATCGAGGTTGGTATGTATGGCATAAATGGCCATATCATGTTTGATGGCAGCTAGTACCGCCTTTTCTATATAGGTAATACCGTTTATTTTTTTAAGACCACTAAATACGATGGGGTGGTGCGCTACTACCATATTGCAACCTTTGGCTACGGCTTCTAGTATTACAGCTTCTGTTGCATCTAGGGTGCAAAGCACGCCGGTGCAAGTCATGTCTGTGGTTCCGGTTAGTAAACCACAGTTATCGTAGGCTTCCTGTAAATGAAGGGGAGCTATATTTTCTAAGTGGTCAACTATTTCTTTTACTCGCATGTTTGTTATTTGGATTCCGCTAATTTACCTTCATTCTATAATTAATCCGATGTCTTCAACCGATTTTCTTTTTTTAGATGGTCATTTAGTGCGTCAAGATAAGGCCAACCTATCGGTTAACAACCGTTCTTTTAGGTATGGCGATGGTTGTTTTGAAACCATTCGGGTCGTGAACGGACAAATTAAACTAGCGCCACTTCATTTTGAAAGACTTTTTACAAGCATCGACGCACTAAAATTTAACAAGCCCTCTTATATGAACGCGGAGTGGCTTCAAAAAAATATATTAGAGGTCGTACATAAAAATGGCCACCAAAAATTAGCGCGCGTAAGGGTTATGATATTTAGGGGTGATGGCGGACTCTATGATCCTGAAAATCATTTTCCGCACCACCTTATTCAAAGTTTTGAACTTGGAGAAGCTACGCAAGAACTCAACCAAAACGGACTCACGCTTGGTATTTACGCAGCAGCAAAAAAATCTTCGGATCAATTTTCAATGATTAAATCCAATAGTTATTTGCCGTACATAATGGGGGCACTTTGGGCCAAAGAAAATAATTTAAACGATGCTATTTTATTAAACCATGCTGGTAATGTAGCAGACACAACCATTGCCAATTTATTTATTATCAAAGACGGCACCATCAAAACGCCCACCATTACAGAAGGTCCTGTTGCTGGCGTGATGCGCCGCCACCTCATTAAAACGCTTCGTGCACATGATTATGATGTGCAGGAAATAACAGTAACAGTGGCAGATGTATTAGAAGCTTCCGAAGTGTTTTTAACAAGCGCCATTCATGGCATTAAGTGGGTCAAGCAAATAGACAATAGCCAGTACAACAATTCGCTGACCACTGTGTTATACAAAGAGTTTATACAAAATTTATGAAGCCAGTAGTATCTATCATGTGGTTCCGAAGAGACCTTCGTTTGCACGACAATGCAGCGCTCTCGCATGCCTTACAAACAGCGGGCCAAGCTAATGTTCAAGCTGGTGGCGCACCTGTTTTGCCCATCTTTATTTTTGACAAACAAATTTTAGATAAGCTAGAAGATACATCAGATAAGCGTGTTGTATTTATACATGAGGCATTGCAAAAAATGCAAGCTCAATTAGAGGCAGTTGGTAGTGGACTTACTGTTTTGTATAGCACACCGCTAGAAGCGTTTAAAACTTTATTAGCAAAGTATACGGTAGCGCGTGTTTTTACCAACCATGATTATGAGCCTTATGCATTAGAGCGCGACGCTGCTATTGAGCAGTTATTAGCTACGCAAAAAATAGGCTTCTCTACTTTTAAAGACCATGTGGTTTTTGAAAAATTTGAAGTGGTAAAAGATGATGGCAAACCTTACACGGTATTTACGCCTTATTCACGCAAATGGAAAGCCTATCTCGCCAATAACCCCGTAAAGGTTTTTGAAACAAAAAAATATTCAAAAAATTATTTTCAGTATACTGCTACGGCTTTACCAACGCTGGCTTCTATGGGTTTTACAGGATCAGCTGCCACTAGTTTTCCGGCCGGTATACTCGATGTAAATATTGTAAAAAAATACACCGATAACCGAAATTTTCCTGCCATCGAAAACAGTACATCAAAAATGGGTGTGCACCTTAGGTTTGGAACCGTGAGTGTGCGTGAAATTTTATTACAAGCGCTTCCTTTAAATGAAACGTATGTAAACGAAATTATTTGGCGTGATTTTTACCAAGCTATCATGTTTCATTTTCCAAAAGTAGGTAAGGGAGAGTCGTTTAAAAAAGAATACGATTTTATCAAGTGGCGTAACAACGAGTCTGAATTTGAACATTGGTGCAACGGAACAACTGGCTATCCAATTGTTGATGCGGGTATGCGTGAATTAAACGAAACTGGTTTTATGCACAACCGTGTGCGTATGATTACGGCTTCTTTTTTGTGCAAGCATTTGTTAATTGATTGGCGCTGGGGGGAAGCTTATTTTGCACAAAAATTATTAGACTTTGATTTAGCTTCCAATAATGGTGGATGGCAGTGGGCAAGCAGCAGTGGCTGTGATGCAGCACCTTATTTTAGGGTATTTAATCCCACACTACAAACTCAAAAGTTTGATAAGGACCTTGTGTACATAAAAAAATGGATACCAGAACTTAATGAGTTAAGGTATCCAAATCCTATAGTTGTGCATGAAATGGCGCGTAAGCGGGTGTTAGAAACCTACGCAGAAGCGCTCAAATCAAAATAATATTTTAGATAAAACTAATCAGTTCCACATCAAAAATAAGTGTGCTATTGGCTCCAATTTGCGCACTTACTTGACGGTCACCATAACCTAAATGTGGTGGAATAAAAAAGCGCCACTTGCTACCGGTTGGCATTAACTGTAAACCTTCTGTCCAACCTGTAATCACCATATTTAATGGAAAAGAAGCGGGCTGTCCTCTTTGTACAGAACTATCAAAAATAGTACCATCAATAAGTGTACCATGGTAATGGCAGGTTACTTCATTGTGGGCAAGTGGTTTTTCACCAGCACCAACTGTTAATACTTCGTACTGTAAACCAGAATCTAAACTGGTTACTTCTGGTCTGTTTTTATTTTGGTCTAGAAAATCTTGACCTGCTTTTAAATTTGCTGCTGCTTTTTCTGCTTTCATTTGTGCTAATTGATCGGCTACGCCCATGGTTATTTAATTTTATTAATCGTTTGCGTAAGAAGAAACGGGTTCGCAAGTGCAAATTAAATTTCTATCTCCGTGTGTATTGTTAATTCTTGCTACAGTTGGCCAAAACTTATTGAGTACCACATACGGTAATGGAAACGCAGCAGTTTGTCTAGAATAGCTGTAGTTCCATGTTTCTGCACATACCACGCCCTGCGTGTGTGGTGCATTTTTTAATGGATTGTTAAGCTTGTCTATTTTACCTGTTTCAATTTCATTTATTTCATGGTAAATGGCAATCATCGCATCACAAAAACGGTCTAGCTCTGCTTTGTCTTCACTCTCAGTTGGTTCAATCATGATGGTGCCCGCTACCGGAAAACTCATGGTAGGTGCATGGAAACCATAATCAATTAAACGCTTCGCAACATCTTCTGCTTCTACACCAGCTGTTTGTTTAAATGGTCTTAGGTCTACAATAAATTCATGTGCACAAGTGCCGTTTTTACCAGCGTATAAAATAGAATAGTATTTTTCTAAACGCGTTTTCATGTAGTTCGCATTTAATATCGCATACGCTGTTGCGTCTTTGATACCCTGTGCGCCTAACATTTTAATGTACGCGTAGCTAATTAATAAAATACTTGCAGAACCATACTGCGCAGCACTTACAGCGTGCTCAGGATTGCCTGTTTGGTGATGACCTGGTAAGAAAGGTGCTAATTTATCATTCACACAAATAGGGCCCATGCCAGGTCCACCACCACCGTGTGGGATGGCAAAAGTTTTATGTAAATTTAGGTGACACACATCGGCGCCAATCATACCTGGGCTGGTTAATCCAACTTGTGCATTCATGTTGGCACCATCCATGTACACCATACCTCCGTTTGTATGTATGAGTGCACAAATGTCTTTGATGGTTTCTTCAAATACACCATGTGTAGAAGGGTAGGTAATCATCAGTCCACCAAGTGTGTCTTTGTATTGTGCTACTTTTTCTTGTAAATCGTTCATATCAATATCACCTGCCACATCACATTTTACCACCACTACTTTAAAGCCAGCCATTACAGCACTTGCAGGGTTGGTACCATGGGCGCTAATTGGAATGAGTACAATATTGCGGTGCTCATTTTTATTTGCTTTATGGTATGCGCGAATGGTTAATAGTCCAGCGTACTCACCTTGCGCACCACTATTGGGTTGTAAGCTACAAGCGGTAAATCCAGTAGCTTGACATAAATAATAAGATAACTCTTTTAAAATTTCTTGGTAGCCTTCTGTTTGATTGATGGGTACAAATGGATGTAGTGCACCAAATGCAGGCCAGCTTACTGGCATCATTTCTGTGGCCGCATTTAATTTCATGGTACAGCTACCTAGTGAAATCATCGATGTATTTAAAGACAAGTCTTTATTTTCTAATGATTTAATATAACGCATCATTTGACTTTCTGAGTGGTGCGTATTAAATACAGGATGTGTTAAATAATCGGTGCTTCTTTGAAATCCTTGTGGGATATGTGTTGTAACGTCTTGTATAGCAGCCCCTGTTAATGTAGTAGCAGCTTTACCAGTTGTAGTAGCAAACACAGCAAGTATGGCATTGGCGTCTTCAACACTTGTCGTTTCGTCGATGCTAATAATTACTTTTTCGTCGGCAGCATAAAAGAAATTGATACCCGCTTTTTCTGCGTTCACTTTTAAAGTGGCAGCGTCAACACCACTTACAGTTATGGTGTCAAAGAAAAATTTATTTTGCTGAGATAATCCCATGGCGTTTAAACCATTTGCAACCGCTACTGCAATTTTGTGTACGCGTGATGCAATATTTTTTAAACCTTTAGGTCCATGATACACGGCATACATGGCAGCCATATTGGCTAGTAATGCTTGTGCGGTACAAATATTGGAAGTTGCTTTTTCTCTTTTAATATGCTGCTCTCTGGTTTGTAATGCCATGCGGAGTGCACGGTTACCTTGCGCGTCGATACTTACACCAATTAAACGGCCTGGCATACCTCTTTTGAAATCATCTTTGGTAGCAAAAAAGGCAGCATGTGGTCCTCCAAATCCCATCGGAACACCAAAACGTTGAGCGCTACCAAGTGCAATGTCTGCACCAAGCTCGCCTGGAGGTGTAAGTAGGGTAAGTGCCAACAAATCAGTGGCTACAATAACGAGGCCATCAACAGCATGTACTTTATCAATAAAAGCACGTTGATCTTCTACGCCGCCATTGCTGTTTGGATATTGAAGCATCGCGCCAAAATAAGTTTCATCGATAGCAGCGGTTAAAAAATCACCCACTACAATTTCAATACCAATTGGCTCGGCGCGCGTAACCAACACATCTTTTGTTTGCTTGAATATATTTTTATCTACAAACAATTTTGGTTTTGTAGCAACGTCAGATTTATTGATGTGGTGAAAAGCAAGTGCCATTGCTTCTGCAGCAGCTGTTGCTTCATCTAATAAAGATGCATTGGCAATAGGTAAACCAGTAAGGTCGGTAACCATTGTTTGAAAGTTGAGTAAACTTTCTAAACGGCCTTGCGCAATTTCTGCTTGGTAGGGTGTGTACTGTGTGTACCATCCTGGGTTTTCAAAAATATTTCTCAAAATAACACTTGGTGTAATAGTGCCATAATAGCCCTGACCAATGTAGTTTTTAAACACTTTATTTTTGGCAGCCACTTTTTGCAAACTGGTTAGGTATTCAAACTCCGAAATAGGAGCAGGGATATCCAACAAATGATTGATTTTAATAGCAGCAGGGATTGTTTTATCAATTAACTGATCTAAACTGTCAGCGCCAATCACATCTAACATGGTTTTGGTGTCTGCTGCATTAGGGCCAATATGACGACCCGAAAACTCCTGTGCTTGTTGTTCAAATAAGTTTGCCATAAACTAAATTATAATCGTGTAGTAAAATTCATCCTTAATGGCCGCAAAGGTACGGGCACAAGGCCTCAATTTGGAGTTTTTGTGGAACCCGTTGATAAACTGTGGATGAATTTCTGCACAAATCGTCCTAATCTTGTAGTATGAATGAGATTTCACTTGAAAACTGGGAAAAAACAGCCGCCGACCACGAGAAAAAGTACAAGCAGTTTCTCCAAAAGCCGGATAAAAAGAGTCTTTTAAAGGTCCTTCCCGACCTTCATGATGAAGCATTTGAAAAAATAGACTGTTTAGACTGTGCGGCCTGTTGTAAAAATTATTCGCCTCGTTTTAAAGGGCCAGACATTAAACGCATTAGCAAGCATATGGGTATGCGTGAAACGGAGTTTATTGAAAAGTATTTAGTGATGGATAATGATGGGGATTATGTAGCCAATACAAAACCATGTCCATTTTTAGGTTCCGATAATTTTTGTAGTATTTACGACAAACGTCCTTCCGATTGTGAACGTTTCCCCTACACCGATGAAGACGTGTTTTTTAAACGCCCTGCCATCACCTTAAAAAATGTTACTTTTTGTCCAGCAGTTTTTCATGTATTTGAAAGGCTCATCGAAAAAAAGTAAGCCTACTTTGTAACGTGTAAAATAAATTTTTCGTGAAAATAAGGCTCTGCAAATAAGCGGTACACCGGAACCATTTTAGGCCTTAATAAACTTTCAAAAATTTCTTGTGCAAGGTCGCCACCTTTTAAACAAATAAGTCCATTCGGGATTTCTTGTTTGTGTCCCTTTTTTAAAAGGGGTCCCGCCCACCCCCACAAATCTTTTAAGGGTGCAACGGCTCTGGAAACGGCAAAGTCAAATTTCCTGTTTTTTATTTCTTCGGCCCGGCAGTGTTGTGTGGTTACATTGGTGAGGCCAACGCCTTCTGCAACAGCTTCCACTACTTTTAATTTTTTAGCAATACTATCTACTAAATGAAACTTTACTTCTGGAAAAAATATGGCTAATGGAATGCCCGGAAATCCGCCACCACAGCCAATATCAATCACTTCGGTACCCGGTTCAAAATTAGCCATTGCTGCAATACTAAGGGAGTGGAGTACGTGGTGTAAATAAATGCTTTCAATGTCTTTACGGGATACCACATTGATTTTACTATTCCAATCTTTGTATAGTTCCTCTAAGCCCGCAAACTGTGCCGTTTGTTTTGGCGTAAAGTCACTAAAGTACTTTTCAATTAATCCCAATTTTTCCGGGGTGCTTTCCATATGGCGGGTAAGGTAAATAAGTAATAAAAAAACATAAAAATATCAAACACAATGAATAGCGGCCAGAGGTCTAGTTCGTTTAACTTTTTCATCCCTTTATAAAATACAAAGGCTTGAATTAAAAAACGAACACCAAATACAGCAAGGCTCAACCACCAGCTGTAAAAAATAATAGAAACAATAAGTAGTGGATATAATAAAAATTGTGAACTGCTATAAAGGCCTAATAAAAATTTGTGGCCCGGCTTATAATAACGGCTGGTGGTGTAGTGTCTATACTTTTGCGCCATCCACTCGTTCCACGTAGATTTTGGCTCACTTAAAGTGTGCGTTTCTGGGTCAATACAAACAGCGGTATTGCGCGCTGTGGCTACCTGATTGATAAATAAATCATCATCACCGCTAGGCACCTGATTGATAGAAGAGAATCCTTTGTTGCGTAAAAAAACTTGTTTTTTATAACTCAGGTTTCTGCCCACACCCATATAAGGGTTGCCGCTTAGGGCATAGGTTAGATATTGTAGCGCTGTGTGAAAAGTTTCAAAACGAATGAGTTTATTTAAAAAACCAGGCTTTTTTCGGTAAGCGCCATAGCCTAGTACAATTTCAATATTGTCAGTGTATGCTGCTTGCATTTTTTTAATCCAGTGTTCCGATGCTGGAATACAATCTGCATCTGTAAGTAAAACAATTTCATACTTAGCACTTTTAATACCCATCGAAAGAGGAAACTTTTTTCCTGCAATCATTTTTGCTTCCTGTGTTAATAAAACATGGTTGATGTTTTTAAATGCTTTTTTAAATTCATCAATTAAGTATTTGGTATCGTCGGTAGAATTGTCATTTACGAGTACTACTTCGAATGTGCTTTTATAATCTTGTACCAAAACGGCTGGCAAAGTTTGTACCAAATTGTGCGCTTCGTCTCTTGCACAAATCACCACTGATATTGCATGTTCCATTTGCTCCGTGGGTGTAACCTGCTTATAAAAAGCCAAACGAATAAAAAAGTAGAGGTAATAAAAGAGTTGAATGGCTACTACCGAACAAAAAATATAGAAAATGAGGGTCCAAATGATGGGAGCTATGTTCATGAGCGCAAAAATAGTGGTTTTGTGCTACTTTTGTAGTCATGGCTGCACTTACCTTTCAACTTCAAAATACCGCTACTGGCACAGGCGCAAGAGCGGGTG
>CANEWV010000051.1 GCA_947442905.1 Chitinophagaceae bacterium
GTGCGGTAGATGTTATTTATGGTGTAACCATGCAAGAGCCGGGTGTAAGTAAACTTGTCCCTGTAGACTTCAGAAGTCTTACTAATTAAAGCGGTTGTTAAGGTCGGTTTTCATACTCTACTTAATTTGTTTTGGGTGTTATATTTTATTTACACGCCAGCCAGATTATTTTGATGGAGAAAAAGCGCCCGCAACTATCCAAAACGTATACGATTCGGCGGTTCAACAAATCATTCCAGCTGCAGTATATCAAGCGGGAGGGAAGTGGCACCACACCGATGCGCGATATTTTTTGAGGCCAATTAAATTGGGACAAAAAGTTACTGTTATTTACGAAACCGCAACGCCTGAAACGGCTGCTGTATATACTTTTTGGGGTTATTGGATAGGATGGGGTGAACTCTTATTTTCTGTAATCGTGTATGTGCTACTACTTCAAGTTGCGTATGCAGTTACCACCAATCCTAACGCTGAGTCATTTCAAGAACAGCTCAGTTACAAGCCAGAAAATAAACGCAAATACAACGACTAAATTTATTTTATGAATCCGCTCGCTTCTAGCTTTTTACAACTGGTTACTATTATGGATGAATTAAGGGAGCAGTGCCCTTGGGATAAAAAGCAAACCATTGATACACTTAGGTCTATGACCATCGAGGAAACCTATGAGCTAGCCGATGCTATTACGAGCAAAGATTGGAATGGTATCAGAGAAGAACTTGGTGATGTGCTGTTGCATATTTTATTTTATGCGCGCATTGGTAAAGAAGAAAATAAATTTCAGTTACAAGAAGTGATTGACGGGATTGCTAAAAAATTAATTGATAGGCATCCGCATATTTATGGCGATGTAAAAGTAGAAAACGAAGAAGACGTTAAACGTAACTGGGAAAAATTAAAATTAAAAGAAGGGAAAGCATCTGTGCTAAGTGGTGTGCCCGTATCCTTACCTGCACTTGTAAAAGCAACACGCATGCAAGTAAAAGCAAAGCAGGTAGGCTTTGAATGGAAAGAAGCTTCAGAAGTTTGGAATAAAGTAGACGAGGAGATAGGTGAGTTAAAAGAAGCGGTTGCCAGTACCGATGTTTCAAAAATAGAAGATGAATTTGGTGATGTGCTTTTTAGTTTGGTTAACTATGCCCGTTTTGTGGGCGTAGATCCAGAATCAGCCCTCGAAAAAACAAACCTAAAATTTAGAACCCGCTTTATGTATATGGAAGCGCAGGCTACCGCCCAGGGTAAAAGTTTAGGGGATATGACGCTTTCAGAAATGGATCTGCTTTGGAACGAAGCCAAAACGAAATAAATCCCAATTTAGATCCAAGTGTAGAACCCGCTTTCTATTTTCTTTTTGCTTGCTGCGTAGCAACCCATTTTTCAAAGGCATCGAGTGTGTAGCTACTAAGGTTGTTTTCTTTGGTTACACCCGCTTTTTGAGCTACTAAAACGCCATACTTGCAATCTTCAAAGCCTTCTATGGCATGCGCGTCCGGATTAATAGAAATAAGTAGGCCTTTATCAAGTGCTTTTCTAATCATACGCCAATCAATATCTAACCTGCGTGGATGTGCGTTTAATTCTATAACAACATTGTTTGCTGCGCAGGCGTCAATAATTTTTTGATGATCAACGGGGTAGCCTTTTCGGCTCAATAATAATCTGCCGGTTAAATGACCTAAAATATTGGTGTACGGGTTTTCGATAGCCGTAATAAGCCTTTGCATTGCTTTTTCTTCCTGCATTTTTAAATTCGAATGCACGGATGCGATAATTAAATCAAAGCTTTGTAAGATAGCGGGGGCATAATCGAGGCTTCCATCATTTAAAATATCGCTCTCAATACTTTTAAATATTTTAAAAGGGGCTAACGCTGCGTTTAACTGATCAATTTCTTTGTGCTGCGCTAGTATACGGTCTTCTTGTAAACCACTTGCATAAAATGCCGATTTAGAGTGATCGCTAATCACTAAATATTCAAGTCCTTTTGCTTTAGCAGCCTTAGCCATTTCTGCTAACGTGTTAGATCCATCGCTCCATTTACTATGGCTATGAATAATGCCTTTAATATCAGACGGCATAATAACGGTAGGAAGGCCCTTGCTAGTAGCTGTTTCTATAATACTAGCGTCTTCCCTTAAATAGGGCTCGATATATGGGATATTGGCAGCAGTAAAGATATCTTCTTCTGAATGATAGGTTTGTTGTAGCCCTCCAGGCACCAATTCGCTTATTTTTTCTAAAAAAGAGGGGGCGCAACTTGTTTTAAATAGGGTAGCTACCAAATTTTGGGTGTTTACCATATGAAATCCGAGGGTACTATTTTCTTGTGAGGTAACTTCTAAATAATTTGGGGTACTGGACTGAATTTCGAAATTATTTTCTTCAAAAAAACTTTCTAGGGGGGCTAATGCTTGGTCCGTTACCCACTCCAAAATGGTGATCACCTCCTGTTGCTGTCTAAAAGCACCTGTTACAAAAAAGCTAGCATCCGTAAAATGTTCGGTCCATTTCTCTTGCAACAGTTCCACCACGGGTTCCATTTGTGCATATAAAAAATTACCCTGCGCGTTTAAATAAAACTCAATAGACGCTTTAATATTGTCCTGTGTTTTTTCGCCAAAGCCTTTGTATAAAGTAAGTCGGTTTTCTTCGCAAGCATACAAAAGTTCACCCAGTGTTTCGATTTCTAATTCTTTCCAAATGGTGGCAATTTTTTTTGGACCAATACCTTTAATGCGCAGCATCTCTAAAATACCTGCTGGCGTTTTTTGAATGTAGTCATCTAAAATTTCGAGCTGTCCTGTTTCTAATTGCTCTATAATTTTTTTACCCGTTGTTGCTCCAATGCCACGCTGCGAGAAAATGGTTTGTGGATCTAGGGTAGACAATTCTGTTTCTAGTTTGTCTATCGTGAAAGCCGCGCTGGCATAGGATTTAGCCTTAAAGGCATCATCGCCATGTATGTCCATTAATTTGGAGAGGAGGGAGAAATTATCTGCAATCGCTTCGTTGGTCATGGGTATGAAATTGGGTCTCAATATAGCACAAAAAAAAGTCCCGCATGAATGCGGGACTTCTAAATCTATTTTAGCTAAAGCTAAACTAAGATTACTTCTTTTTAGCAGCAGCCTTCTTAGGAGCAGCTTTCTTAGCAGCTTTCTTAGGAGCAGCTTTTTTAGCAGCCTTCTTAGGAGCAGCTTTTTTAGCAGCTTTCTTAGGAGCAGCTTTCTTAGCAGCTTTTTTAGGAGCAGCAGCTTTCTTAGGAGCAGCTTTTTTAGCAGCTTTTTTAGGAGCAGCTTTCTTTGCAGCTTTCTTAGGAGCAGCTTTTTTTACAGCTTTTTTAGGAGCAGCAGCTTTCTTAGGAGCAGCTTTCTTAGCAGCTTTTTTTGCAGTTGCCATGTTTTTTTGATTTAATGGTTAGTAAATAATACATTAAAAGTAAAAAATTATTTCAAACTACAAAAAAATATTTTTTTAAGCTGTTTGAGTTGGGGTAGCAACAGAGACAGTTGTTCTGTCATTTCTGCCTTTTTTATACTCTACTACGCCGTCTTTTAACGCGAATAAAGTAAAGTCTAAACCAACACCTACATTTTTACCAGGGTGGTATTGAGTACCTCTCTGGCGAATAATGATATTGCCTGCGATGGCTGGTTGGCCACCATAAATCTTAACGCCCAAACGCTTACTCTGTGAGTCGCGGCCGTTCTTTACACTACCTTCACCTTTTTTGTGTGCCATGGTATAATACTATTTTAAATTAAGCGATGCTTTCTATTTTAATACGCGTATAATGCGTTCTGTGACCGTGCTTCTTGCGGAAGCCCTTTCTTCTTTTCATTTTAAAGGCGATCACTTTTTCACCTTGTACTAAGTCGCTGAGAATTTCTGCTTTAACGACTGCTTTAACGGCACTGCCTAGGGCAATTTTACCGTCATTATCAACCATTAATACATCAGAGAACTCAACTTTGTCTCCGGTTTTACCTTGCAGGTGAGGTACGTACAAGCTCTGTCCTGCTTGCACTTTAAATTGTTGACCTGCGATTTTTACAACTGCTAACATAGCTATCCAAAATTAGGACGGCAAAGGTAGGGTTTTGAAGCGAAAATCATATAAAATTCTGCTTCTTCTTGCGAAAAAATGCTAAATCATTGATTTTCAACGTATTAATATCTTAACAATTACAAATAAATCCGAAGCCTACAATTCTCTATTTTTGCCAGGTCTAACACCTGTAGGTCAATCAATGAATCTAAAATCATTACTAGCTAAGCCTTTTGCTCATTATATAGCCAATAAGGTTAAAAAAGAGGCGCAGCAGGCTGTACAAGACCAAACCTCCATCTTTAAGGCTTTATTAAAAGGTGTCAAAAACACCCAGTTTGGTAAAGACCATGGATTAGACACCGTCCAGGATTACGAAGGCTTTAAAAAAGCGATACCTATTAGAGACTACGAGCAGTTTGTTCCTTATATCAATATGGTTAAAGAAGGCAAACACAATATATTATGGAAAGGCCTTCCTATTTATTTTGCTAAAACAAGTGGTACCACTAGTGGCGTAAAATATATTCCAATCACCAAAGACTCTATTGATAATCATATTAATACCGCCCGTAACGCGCTCTTATGTTATATGGCCGAAACGGGAAATACAGGTTTCGCCTCTGGCAAATTGATTTTTTTAAGTGGCTCACCGGTATTAGAAAGAGTTGGAGGTATTGCAACCGGAAGGTTAAGTGGCATTGTTAACCATCACGTGCCGGCTTATTTACGTTCCAATCAACTACCTAGTTACGAAACCAATTGCATAGAAGATTGGGAGCAAAAATTAGACGCTATTGTAGCAGAAACCGTGGATCAGGATATGACACTTATTAGTGGCATTCCACCATGGATGCAAATGTATTTTGATAAATTAGAAGCCACCACCCATAAAAAAGTAGGCGAGCTGTTTCCTAATTTTAATGTGATGGTGCAAGGGGGTGTTAATTTTGAACCCTACAAAGCCAAATTATTTGAAAGCATTGGTAGAAAAATCGACACCGTAGAACTCTTTCCTGCAAGTGAAGGTTTTTTTGCTTTTCAAAATTCGCAAACAGAACCTGGATTATTATTAAATACCAATAGCGGTATCTTTTTTGAATTTATTCCAGCCGATGAAATTTTTGCTGAAAACCCTACAAGGCTTTGTTTGCATGAGGTTGAGCTGGGTAAAAATTATGCACTCATCATCAATAGCAATGCAGGACTTTGGGGATATAATATTGGCGATACCGTAAAATTTGTAAGTCTAGACCCCTATAAAATTATTGTATCTGGCCGTATCAAACATTTTATTTCTGCATTTGGCGAACACGTTATTGGCGAAGAAGTTGAATCGGCACTGTTACAAGTAACGGCTCAAACAAATACAAGTGTTACCGAATTTACCGTGGCACCATTTGTGGCAGGGGTTGATGCTAACGGAAAAAGTTACCACGAATGGTTTATTGCATTTGAAAAAGCGCCTTCTAATATGGCTGATTTTGCTGCTCAGTTAGACAGTGCCATGCGCCAACAAAATGTATATTATGACGACCTAATAAAAGGGTCCATTTTAGAGCCTTTAAAAATAAGACCCCTTCAAAAAGATGCTTTTGTGCAGTACATGCGATCTATAGGCAAATTAGGGGGTCAAAATAAAGTGCCAAGGCTTAGTAATGACCGGGTTTTAGCAGATGCACTTTCAAACTACCTAGCCCCCGTATTGTAGTTTAATTTTATCTTATCTTGTGGCAGTAAAAAAAGAGGGTTGGAAATACCCATATAAAAAATGAGTAGTCAAAAAAGGATCGCCATATTCGGCTCTACAGGTTCCATAGGAACGCAAGCACTTGAAGTGATTGCAGCCAACCCAACATTATTTAGTGCCGAAGTATTAACGGCTCAAAATAACGATACCCTACTAATTGAACAAGCATTAGCGTTTAACCCCAATGTGGTGGTTATTGGGGACGAAAAAAAATATCTAACGGTAAAAGAAGCACTTGCAAAAACCGACATTAAAGTTTTTGCAGGCGAGCAAGCACTAGTTGAAGTAGCAGCCCTGGATTGTTACGATATGATGCTTGCGGCCATTGTAGGATATGCGGGATTGAAACCAACTTTAAAAGCCATTTCGTGTGGTAAGCCTATTGCGCTTGCCAATAAAGAAACTCTTGTTGTAGCGGGTGATATTGTGATGCAAATGGCGATGGAAAAAAGAGTCCCAATTATTCCCGTAGACTCTGAGCACTCTGCTATATTTCAATGTTTAGTAGGAGAAGGACGTAATAAAATTGAACGCATTATTTTAACGGCGAGCGGCGGACCATTTTTAGGAAAAAAACCTAATTTTTTGGTGAACGTAAAACGCGATCATGCATTACAACATCCTAACTGGAGCATGGGTGCAAAAATTAGCGTAGACTCGGCAACCCTTATGAATAAAGGGCTTGAAATGATTGAAGCCAAGTGGTTGTTTAATTTGCAGCCTTCACAAATTGAAGTGGTGATTCATCCGCAAAGTATTATTCATAGCATGGTACAATTTGATGATGGAAGTATCAAAGGTCAAATGGGCCTACCGGATATGAAACTTCCTATTCAGTATGCACTTGCTTTTCCGCAGCGTATCGAAAATAATTTTCCACGCTACGATTTTAGAAAGCCAAACACGTTAACCTTTGACGAGCCGGATACCAAAACCTTTAGAAATTTAGCATTGGCGATAGATGCTTTACACAAAGGTGGTAACCTGCCTTGTATTTTAAATGCGGCCAATGAAATTGCTGTGTATGCATTTTTAAGAAACAGAATTGGATTTTTGGATATGACAGAAGTGGTGGAACAAACCATGCAAAAAATGCCTTTCATCGAAAAGCCAACCCTCGAAGAGTATTTTGAAAGTGATGGCGAAGCAAGAAGTTTTGCAGCGTCACTTATTCATTTGTAAAAAGTTTTTCAATATATATTTATGACATTATTATCGGTAGATTGGTTAAGTGTTGGTGTTAAAGCCGGACAGTTTATTTTATCTTTTTCAATTTTAGTAACCCTGCATGAGCTCGGGCATTTTATTCCTGCCAAATTATTTAACTGTAGGGTAGATAAGTTTTATTTATTTTTTGATCCTTGGTTTAGTATTTGGAAAAAGAAAAAAGGTGAAACCGAATATGGTATTGGATGGGTTCCATTTGGTGGCTATGTAAAAATTGCCGGCATGATTGATGAGAGCATGGATAAAGAGCAAATGAATAAGCCCGCAGAGCCACACGAGTTTAGATCTAAACCAGCTTGGCAGCGTTTGATTATTATGATTGGTGGTGTGCTTGTAAACGTGGTACTTGCGATTGTTATTTTTATTGGTATTACCTGGGTATGGGGTGAAGAATATTTACCTGTTAAAAATTTAAAAAATGGAATTGTTGCCGATTCTTTGGCAAAATCGATAGGCATTAAAGATGGTGATAATGTGGTAGGTATTGATGGCAAACCACTCGAAGCTTTTGGAACACTCGAAGCTGAAATGGTTTTAGGTGATGCTAAAGTTTTACAAGTAACCAGAAACGATAGTGCATTTGATTTGCAAGTACCGGAAGGATTTACCAAAAAGCTTGCCAAAGTGGCCAACGAAACATCTCTAGTGATGCCACGCTATCCAGCCATTGTAGATTCAGTGTCAAGTACTGCTGTGTTTACAAAAGACGCACTTTTAAAAAATGACCAACTCATCGCTTTCAATAATAAACCGTTTTTATATTATCACGAGTTTGATCAATTAAAAAAAGGATACGAAGATTCTATTGTGAGTTTAACTGTGCTTCGTGGTACTGATACGGTGGATGTACGCGTTAAAGTAAACGAAAAAGGAAAGCTTGGATTTTTTGGAAAAAATCCACTCGTATTATTTGGAACCAACACAAAAACCTATGGCTTTTTTGAATCTATTCCGGTAGGTTTTACCAAAACATGGGAAACGCTTGACCGTTATGTTACGGGTATCAAACAAATTTTTACGGGCAAAGTAGCCGCTAGTGATTCGTTAGGTAGTGTAATTAGTATTGGGAATACTTTTCCGGGTACTTGGGATTGGGAACGTTTTTGGACATTAACAGGTATATTTTCTATCATACTTGCTTTTATGAATATTTTACCTATCCCGGCACTTGATGGGGGACATGCACTCTTTACGCTCTATGAAATGATCACCAAACGTAAACCTTCCGATAAGTTTATGGAATACGCTCAAATGGTGGGTATGGTGCTTTTATTAAGTTTAATGGTGTACGCTTTAGGTCTCGACTTTTGGAGATTATTCAAATAAGTCTATAAATAGTGTTACCTTTGCTGTTGGCTTTTTGCTAACCGCATAGCTATGGGGTCGTACTGGTTTTGACAGCATAGGTTATTGTTGGTGTAAGCA